>QKGW01000278.1 GCA_003250275.1 Alphaproteobacteria bacterium | reverse complement strand
GACGGCGACCTCGCGTTCGTCGCCAAGGCCGACGACGTGCTCGCCCACGGCCCCGCGGGTTTCCTCCCCGACGACGTGGAACGGGTGCTGGAGCGCCACCGCACGGTCGCGGCGGCGGCAATTCTCGCGGAGGGAGACGGCGACGTGGTCGCGGCGGTCGCGCTCAAGCCCGGCGTGCCGCGCGGCGACGCGGCGGCGGAGGCGCTGCTCGCCGCCGACATTCTCGCCGCGGCGGGCGCAAGCCTCGCGCCCTACGCGGTGCCGAACCGGGTGGTGTTCGTCGAGGCGATTCCGCGCACCGACGAAGGCCGCGTGCACCGCGCGCGGCTGCGTGCCCTCTTCGCTCAGGCCGCGGCCGGCTCGAAGTAGGAGTGCGGAAAGATCACGTCCGCCTCGGCGGGCGCGGCCTCGCGGCCCGGCAGATCCGGAACCTCGGCGACGCTATAGGTGCGGCAGGTCGGGCAGTAGCGCTGCTCGAAGCGCATCGGCTGCATACAGTGCGGGCAGAGCGTGCCCTGCGCCCGCCACAGCCCGACGGCGGCGACCGCCAGCGGCCCGGTGGTGGCGCCCGCCATGCCCCAGGCGCGGGCGTTGAGACCCTTGCGGCGCGCCCACTCGTGCGCCCACACGGAACACGCCAGCAGTCCGCCCGCGTATCCCATTCCGATCATCCATGCGTTCATCGGCTAATCCCCTGTGCTTCCGGCCGTCCTGGCGGGCCGGACGGGGGGACCGTCAGCCCGGGTCGGAATCGGCGGCTTCGGCCACCGCCTCGCGCAGAGCGTCGGCGAACTTCTCGAACGCCGCCGTGTCAGCCGGAAGGCCGAAGCGCAACCACTCCGGCCGCGCGGCGAAGGCTCGTGTCAGCACTCCGCGTTTGGCGAGCGCATGATAGACCGGAACCGCCTTCGCGAAGTGTGTCAGTCTGAATAAATCTGTTCCGCCGATCACCGTCATCCCGACCCCGGCGAGCGCCGCGTCGACGCGCGCCGTCATCGCGTGAAGCTCGCGCCGCGCGCCGGCGATCCACTCGGCATCGGACAGCGCGCGCGCACCGATCACCGCCGCCGGGCCGGAGACCGCCCACGGCCCCATCGCCGCGCGCAGGCGCTGGCCGAGTTCGGGCGGGCAAAGGGCGAAGCCGAGGCGCACCCCGGCGAGGCCGAAAAACTTGCCGAACGACCGCAGCACCACGAGGCCGGGCGCGCCCGCCTGGGCGGCGAGGCTGATCTCGGGGGTGACGTCGGCGAACGCCTCGTCGACGAGGATCAGGCGGCCGTCGCGGGCGCGCTCCTCGGCGCGGCGCAGAAGATCGAGCGGCTCGAAGGCGCGGCCGTCGGGGTTGTTGGGGTTGACCACCACCAGCACGTCGGCGTCGTCGCCCTCCTCGATGCGTGTCACCTCGCGCACCTTCGCCCCCACCGCCTGCCACGCGGCGGCGTGCTCGCCGTAGGTCGGCGACAGCACCGCGACGTCGTGCGCGACGACGAGGCGCGGCAGCCACTGGATCAACGCCTGGGTGCCCGAAGCGGCGACGATCTCGGCCTCGGGCGCGACGCCGTAGCCCTGCCGCGCGGCCTCGGTCAGCGCGTCGGCGAGCGCGGCGTCGGGCAGCGCCTGCCACACCGCGGCGGGAACGTCGAGAAACGGATACGGGGTCGGGTTGATGCCGGTGGAGAGGTCGAGCCAGTCCGCGCGCGGCACGCCGTAGCGCGCCGAAGCGGCGGCGAGGTCGCCGCCATGGATCGGCAAGGGGTCGAAAATCACGGAACGCATCTCCTGGGCGGGAAAACCGACGCGCCACCATAGAGCAACCGCCCGCGCCGAAACAAGCGCGACGACGGCCTTTCTGCGCCAATGGATTGCTTGATTTCGAGGGGAACCTTGGGCACAGTCGGGACGATCCTTGCGCGCCGCCGACGGACGCGCATCCGCACCATCCCGAGGCCGGAGACGCATGGCCAAGACCCCCGCGCAATCACCCGCGGCACCGAACGCAAAACCTGCCGAGAAGAAGAACAGCCGAACCAAGCTCGTAATCCGCGTGCAGGACGGCGATTCCGATCTGGCGCGCGCGCTGCCGTTTGGGCTCGGGCATCCGTTCCGCGTGCTGTCGCTGCGCTCCGCGGGCGGCCGTCAGACGCGCCTGCAGCGCGCGGTGCGGAAGATCTATCCGTTCATCCAGAAGCTCGAAGGCGCCGCCCTCGGCGCCGAGGGCGCGCTGATCGGCAACCTGCCGTTCGAGCAGGCGCTCAAAAACGACAAGGCGATCGAACGCGCGATCAAGGTCTTCGAGGTCGCCTGGCAGCTCGACCTGATCGCCATCCTCACGCCGCAGAACAAGAAGATCGGCGCGGGCAAGCGCGCGGTGCCCGCGGGCGCGTGCGGCCTCACCGTCGCGCAGGCCGAACTCGTCTACCTCGACCGCGCGATCCGGCTGATCTTCGCCAGCAACAAGGAAGCCCTCGCCCGCCTGCCGAGCGAGGCGCGCTCGATCGACGCGCTGCCGCGCCTGCGCATCCTCGCGGGGATGAACGGCCTCGCCCTCGGCGAGGTGCGGGTGCGCCTCGGCAACCGTTTCGGCGCGATCCTCACCGAGCAGACCAGCCAGGACTGGCTCAACGCCCTCACCCACGTGAAGGCGTTCCAGGTGCGCGCCCTCGGCGAAACCTTCGGCCCGGCGGTGAGCGAGATCCTCGACTGGGACCCGCTTTTCCTCCTCGCCTTCGCCCAGAGCTTCTCCGTGCCCGAGCAGATCCGCGACCTCGGCCTCGAACTCCGCCTCGTGCGCACCCCCGAGGCGCTGCGCGAGGTGGCGAGCTGGGACATCCGCGACGTCACCGACAAGATCAACGAGGAACTCAACAAGCGCGGCCGCCCGAACACCAAGGACCGCCAGCACGAGACCGACATCTCGGTGTTCCGCACCATGCTCGGCGCGGACTTCCCGACCCTGATGAAGCAGCCGGCCGCGACGATCCGGTCGTTCGGCAACCTCTTGCGCAACATCCGCGAGATGACCCCCGGCCCGGCGCGCACCGAGATCATCGAGCACCTCAAGACCTTCTGTAACCGCTACCTCGACTACATGACCGCAGATGCGCTCACCGCGCTCGACATCTCCACCGAGATCGAGCCCGACGCGCACGCCGGGCCGACGATCCCCGAAATCGTCGGGATCATGAACGGCATCTGGGGCAAGCCGGGGCTGGGCCGGGTGTTCTTCGAGCAGCACCTGCAGCGCAAGGACGGCGTCGCGGCGCTGCGCGGCCTCGTCGACGAATACCGCGAGATGGTCCGGCGCGGCTCGATCCAGCGCAAGCAGGACATCGCCACGATCATCATCAGCTCGACCGTGCTCGACCGCTCGATCAACCGCTACATCAGCGCCTGACGCGCCGAACCCGGCGGCTTCCCTGCCCCCACATTCGTCATGGCCGGGCTCGACCCGGCCATCCACGGGCCGTGGTTTCCCCGCTTCCCGGAAAACCGGACGCGGATGCCCGCGACGCGCACGGGCATGGCGGCGAGGGAGGCGTGACTACAGCAGAAACGCGGTGGCGAGGCCGAGGAAGGCGAAGAAGCCGAGGCTGTCGGTGATCGCGGTGAGGAACACGCCCGACGCCACCGCCGGATCGACCTTGAGGCGGTCGAGCGCGAGCGGCACGAGGATGCCGACGAGCGCGGCGATCGTCAGGTTGATCACCATCGCGCAGCCGAGCACGATGCCGATCGTCGCCTGCCCGAACCAGAAATACGAGATCGTCCCCGCGAGCGCCGCGAACACCAAGCCGTTGGTGAGGCCGACGACGAGTTCCTTGCCGATCACCCGGCGGGCGTTGCCGGGGGTGAGTTCCTTCATCGCGAGCGCGCGCACGGTGACGGTGAGGGTCTGGGTTCCGGCGTTACCGCCCATCCCCGCGACCACCGGCATCAGCACCGCGAGCGCCACCACCTTCTCGATCGTGCCCTCGAACAGGCCGATCACCGAGGCGGCGAGCATCGCCGTGCCGAGGTTGATGAAGAGCCAGGTGAAGCGCGCGCGCACCGTCCCCCACACCGCGCGGAAGATGTCCGAATCGGAGACGCCGCCGAGGCGCAGCATGTCGTCCTCGGCTTCCTCGTCGATGACGTCGACGATGTCGTCGACGGTGAT
>QKGW01000516.1 GCA_003250275.1 Alphaproteobacteria bacterium | reverse complement strand
TTCTTCACCACCGCCTGGAAGCCGCGCTTCATGTTGGCGCCGTGGTCGCCGTCGCCGATCGCGGCGTCGAGATCGCTCAGGTGCGCGGCCTCTTTATCGATGGCATCGGACGACGCCTTGAGCCATGCGATCGCCTCGGTAACGGTAAAGTCGCTCATGATTGCCTGCCTTCGGTGTTCGGTGACGTGGGAAGGACCCGTGCGCCCGCGCGCACGGGTCCCCGGAATGGTGGGCGGATCAGGCGCCCCAGCGCAGCGCCGGGGTATTCACCGGCGCGTCCCACAGCCCGAGAATCTGGCTGTCGGCACGCAGCGCGGTGACCGAGCACCCCGCCATCTCGAGGCTGGTAATATAGCTCCCCACCAGGCAGCGGGAAACCTTAAGCCCGTGTTTTTCCGCGATCTCGACCGCCTTGCGATAGACGATGTAGAGCTCGATCAGCGGCGTCCCGCCCATGCCGTTGACGAAGAGGATGATCTCCTCGCCCGACTTGAACGGAATGTCGGTGAGCACCGGCTCCATCAGCATCGCGGTGATCTCGTCGGCGGACTTGACCTCCATGCGATGGCGGCCCGGCTCGCCGTGGATGCCGATGCCGACTTCCATCTCGTTCTCGGCGAGTTCGAACGACGGCTTGCCCGCGTGCGGCACGGTGCAGGCGGTGAGCGCCATGCCCATGCTGCGCCCGGACGCGCGGATCTGATCGCCGAGCTTCTTGAGGTCGGCGAGCGGCATCCCCTTCTCGGCGGCGGCGCCGAGGATCTTCTCCATCAGCACGGTGAGGCCGACGCCGCGGCGTCCGGCGGTGTAGAGGCTGTCCTTGACCGCCACGTCGTCGTCGGTGAGCACGCTTTCGACGTCGATGCCCTCTTCCTTCAGCATCTCGGCGGCGAGGTCGAAGTTCATCACGTCGCCGGTGTAGTTCTTGACGATCTGCAGCACGCCGGCGCCGGCGCTGACCGCCTTGCCCGCCTCGAACATCTGATCGGGGGTCGGGCTGGTGAAGACGTGACCCGGACACGCGGCGTCGAGCATACCCATGCCGACGAAACCGCCGTGCATCGGCTCATGCCCCGACCCGCCGCCCGAAACCAGGGCGACCTTGCCCTTCACCGGCGCGTCCTTGCGCGCGATGAAGAACGGATCGAACGAAACCCGCACATGGCCCGGATGAGCGAGCGCGATGCCTTCGAGCGCCTCGCGGACCACTTCCTCGGGAGAGTTGATGAGCTTCTTCATGAAACCGTCTCCTCTTGAATGGGATGAAGCGCGGGCCCCCGGGGAAACGAGGACCCGCGCGAACCGTCGGGCGCCCGTTACCGGGCGCCCGCGATGCTTCTGTCCTCAGAGGATGCCGAGGCTGACCACGAGCAGGCCGCCGATCGCGCCGCCGACGAACGGAGCGACCACCGGAACCCACGAATAGCCCCAATCCGAGCCGCCCTTGCCGGGGATCGGCAGGATCGCGTGCGCGATGCGCGGGCCGAGGTCACGGGCCGGGTTGATCGCGTAGCCGGTCGGGCCGCCGAGCGCGAGGCCGATGCCCCACACCAGGACGCCCCAGAGGAACGGACCGAAGCCCGCCGGCAGACCGGCCGCCGCGACGCCCTTCGAGCCGATCGCCATGCCGGCGACCACCAGGGTGATGGTGCCGAGGGCCTCGGTCAGGGCGTTGGCGGGCAGGTTGCGGATCGCCGGACCGGTGCAGAAGATGCCGAGCTTGAAGCCCGGATCCTCGGTTTCGGCCCAGTGCGGCAGATAGGTGAGGTACACCAGGATCGCCGCGAGGAACGCGCCGACCATTTGCGCCGCGATGAACGGCACGACGTTCGACCAGTCGCCGGTGGCGACGGCGAGCGCGAGCGTGACCGCAGGGTTGATGTGGGCGACGCCGCCGACGGCGAGCGAAGTCAGAATGCCGAATATCACGGCGAAGCCCCATCCGGTGGTGATCACGATCCAACCGGAATTCTGGCCCTTGGACTTGTTCAGCAGCACGTTCGCGACGACGCTGTCGCCCAGGTACACAAGGACAAGGGTGCCAAGCAACTCACCAAATACTGGACCAGTCATGGCAGGTCTCCTAATGCTGTTCTTGCGAGTATGTGTTGTCCAAACCCGTTATTATTCGATCCAGTCGAAGGTACGCTCCACCGCCTTCTTCCAGAAGTGGTACAGGTGGTCGCGGTCGGCGTCCGACATGATCGGAGTCCACCGCTGGTCTTCCGACCAGTTGGCCACCAGTTCCTTGGTGTCCTTGTAGTACCCAACGGCCAACGCCGCGGCGTAGGCCGCACCGAGAGCGGTGGTTTCGAGCACCTGCGGGCGCACCACCGGCTTCTTGAGGATGTCCGCCTGGAACTGCATCAGCAGCTGGTTGACCACCATGCCGCCGTCGGCGCGCAGGTTCTCAAGCGCGATCCCGGAGTCCTTCTCCATCGCGTCCACCACTTCGCGGACCTGGAACGCCGTGGCTTCGAGCGCGGCGCGGGCGAGATGCCCCTTGTTGGCGAAGCGGGTGAGGCCGGAGATGCCGCCGCGCGCGTTCGCCTTCCAGTACGGCGCGTAGAGGCCGGAGAACGCCGGCACGAAGTAGACGCCGCCGTTGTCGTTGACGCTGCGGGCGAGCGCGTCGACGTCGGAGCTCTTCTCGATGATGCCGAGGTTGTCGCGCAGCCACTGCACCAGCGCGCCGGTGATCGCGATCGCGCCTTCGAGGGCGTATTGCGCCGGCTTGTCGCCCATCTTATTGGCGACGGTGGTGAGCAGGCCGTACTTCGACTGCACGATCTTCTCGCCGGTGTTCATCAGCAGGAACGAGCCGGTACCGTAGGTGTTCTTCGCCTCGCCCGGATTGAAGCAGGCCTGGCCGAACAGCGCCGCCTGCTGGTCGCCGAGGATGCCCGCGATCGGCACGCCCTTGATCGATTCGAGCACCGCCTCGCCGTAGACCTCGGAGCTCGCGCGGATCTTCGGCAGCATCTGCCGCGGAATGTTGAAGTCGGCGAGGATTCCGTCGTCCCAGTCGAGGGTTTCGAGGTTCATCAACTGGGTGCGCGAGGCGTTGGTGACGTCGGTGATGTGGATGCCGCCCTTCGGCCCGCCGGTGAGCTGCCAGACGAGGAAGGTGTCGATGTTGCCGAACAGGAGGTTGCCGGCCTCGGCGCCCGCGCGCGCGCCCTTCACGTTATCGAGGACCCAGCGCAGCTTGAGACCCGAGAAGTAGGTGCTGACCGGCAGGCCGGTCTTGACGCGATAGTGGTCCTGGCCGACGTCGGCCTCGAGCTTGGCGACCATGTCCGAGACGCGGGTGTCCTGCCACACCAGGGCGTTGTAGACCGCGTAGCCGGTGCGCTTGTCCCACACCACAGTGGTTTCGCGCTGGTTGGTGATGCCGATCGCGGCGATGTCGCGCGGGCGCAGGCCCTTGGCCTTCATCGCCTCGTCGATCACTTCCTCGGTGCGGCGCCAGATTTCCGCCGGATCGTGCTCGACCCAGCCGGGATTGGGGAAGATCTGCGCGTGCTCGTGCTGGGCGACGCTGACCATGCGTCCGGTGCGGTCGAACACCACGAACCGCGTGCTCGTCGTTCCCTGGTCGATTGCACCAATGTAGGTAGCCATGTTGCGTTCCTCGCTAGGTTGTTATTTCGACGGTCCTTGCTCCTGTTCGGTGGCCGTTTTCCACGGCGCTTCCCGTACCCGATCGATTGCCCCGATCGTGCCGAAACGGCGTTTTTCCGCCTCCGGCACAACTCACCCGTTCAGGGTGATCCGCCCTCGGCGGCGCCTCGCCGCCCGGCAGAACCCGAGCGTCGTGCTCGGGGCAAACGCAAAAAGCCACCTATTGAGACGGCTAAATAACCGCTCTCAATAGATGGCTTCTCTGGATCTTGCCATCCGCGTTTACCGTTCAACGGTAGTGGATTCGCGACGCAAGAACAAATGAATTCGCAGCAACGGCCGGAGACGCGCCCGCCCATACGGGCAGGCCGCGCATAACCGCGCAGCGCGGTCGGAGAAACCGGAATTCCGGGTTTACGGCACCCAGAGTCCGGGATCGCTGGTTGATACCGCATGGCAACCTCTTTCGAGGATATCGACGGCTTCCGCCATCGTCGTCACCAACCCGCCGCCGCACAGCGGCACCGAAGGCGCGATTTCCTTCGCCACCGCCGC
>QKGW01000132.1 GCA_003250275.1 Alphaproteobacteria bacterium | reverse complement strand
ACGTGCTTCGCCATCTCCGCCGGGCCGGTGGCGCAGTTGAGGCCGAGGCTGTCGATGCCGAGCGCCTGGAGCGCGGTCGCGGCGGCGGCGATCTCCGCGCCGACGAGCAGGGTGCCGGTGGTCTCCACCGTCACCTGCACGAAGATCGGCAGCTTCGCGGCGGCGGCGGCGTTGGCGAGCTTGGCGGCGTTGACCGCGGCCTTGATCTGGAGCGGGTCCTGGCAGGTCTCGATCAGGAAAACGTCCGCACCGCCCGCGATCAGGCCGTCGCACTGCACCTTGAACCCGGCTTCGAGCGCGTCGTAGGCGATGTGGCCGAGGCTCGGCAGCTTGGTGCCCGGCCCGATCGAGCCGACGACGAAGCGCGCGCGGCCGTCGGCGAAGCCTTCCGCCGCCTCGCGCGCGATCTCGGCGGCGCGCTTGTTGATCTCGAACGCGCGATCCTGCAGGCCGAACTCGGCGAGCGTCACCGCCGAGCCGCCGAAGGTGTCGGTCTCGACGCAGTCGGCCCCGGCGGCGAAATAGCGCGCGTGGATATCGCGGATCACGTCGGGGCGCGAGAGCACCAGCACCTCGGTGCAGTTCTCCTTGCCGAGAAAATCCTCGTCGACGGAGAGGTCGAGGGCCTGGACCAGCGACCCCATGCCGCCGTCGCAGAGCAGGACCTGACGGGACAGGGCTTCGAGAAACGCGCTCATCGCTTAACCTTCCTTGACCGTGGCACGCGGGCGGACGCCCAGCAGATGGCAGATCGCGAACGTGAGGTCCGCGCGGTTGAGGGTGTAGAAGTGGAAGTCCTGGATGCCGTCGGCGGCGAGCGCGCGCACCTGCTCCGCCGCCACCGTGGCGGCGACGAGGCGGCGGGTCTCGGGGTCGTCGTCGAGTCCCTCGAAGGCGTCGTGCATCCACTTCGGCACGCTCGCGCCGCACGCGGCGGAGAACTTCACCACCTGGCCGAAATTGGTCACCGGCAGGATGCCCGGCACCACCGGCACCGAAATCCCCGCCTTGGCGATGCGGTCGCGGAAGCGGCGGAACACGTCGGCATCGAAGAAGTACTGGCTGATCGCGCGGGTCGCGCCCGCGTCGATCTTGCGCTTGAGGTTGTCGAGGTCGGCGGCGAGCGACGGCGACTGCGGGTGCCCCTCGGGATAGGCGGCGACGCTGATCTCGAAATCGGCGATGCGCTTCAGCCCGTCGACGAGGTCGGAGGCGTAGGCGTAGCCGCCCGGATGCGGGGTGTAGACCGACTGGCCGTCGGGCGGATCGCCGCGCAGCGCGACGACGTGGCGGATGCCCGCGTCCCAATAGGCCTTCGCCACCGCGTCGATCTCCTCGCGCGTCGCGGCGACGCAGGTGAGGTGCGCGGCGGGCTTCATCGCGGTTTCGCGGGCGATGCGGACGACGGTGTCGTGGGTGCGCTCGCGCGTCGAGCCGCCCGCGCCGTAGGTCACCGAGACGAAATCGGGCGCGAGCGGCGCGAGGCGGGTGACCGCGTCCCACAGGGTTTCGGCCATCTTCTCGGTCTTGGGCGGGAAGAACTCGAACGACACCCGCACGCGCCCGCCGGTGCCGAGGGGGCTTTGGGTTTGGTGATCGGTCATCGTTCGCCTCCATTGCTGGTTTCTTGATGTTTGTGTCCGGCCCAGATGCCGATCGTCAGCGAGCGCCCGGGAACCTCGCGCACCGCCCCGAGTTCCAGGCCCGCGTCGGCGAACCACTGGGCGACCTCCGCCGTGGCGAAGCCGAGGCGGGCATGATTGTGTTCGGCGCGCAGCTCTTCGAGCGCGTGCGGCAGGTAGTCGACGATCACCACCCGCCCGCCCGGACCGAGCGCGCGCGCGGCCTCGCGCACCGCGGCGGCGGGCCGTTGGGAATAATGCAACACCTGATGAAAGATCGCGACGTCGAAGCCGCGCGCGTCGGCGGGCAGATGCTCCATATCGGCGAGTCGCACGAGGCAGTGGCGAAGCCCATGCGCCTGCAGCCGTTCGCGCGCGAGCGCGAGCATTTCGGGGGAAAGGTCGATGCCTTCCGCGCGCGCCACGTCCGCGCCGAAGAGCGAGAGCATCCGCCCGGTACCGGTGCCGACGTCGAGCAGACTCGCGACCGGGCGGTCGCGCACCACGCGCGCGATCTCCGCCTCGACCACCGCTTCGTCGGCCTGGAGGCTGCGCATCCGGTCCCAATCGGCTGCGATGGTGTCGAACCACGCGCGCGCCCGCTCGGCGCGCTGCCGCGCGAGCTGGCGGAGGCGGTCGTCGTCGGCGGCGAACACCGGGTCCTCGTCGGGCAGCGCGGCGAGCACCGCGCGCACCAGGGCGAGCGGCGCGCCGCCGCGCGTGAGGCGATAGAACACCCACGCGCCCTCGCGGAAGCGTTCGAGCACGCCGCCCTCGACGAGAAGCTTGAGATGCCTGGAGATTCCCGGCTGGCTCGAACCGAGTAGGTGGGTGAGATCGCTCACCGTGAGGTCGTCGGCGGCACACAAGCGCGCCAGACGCAGGCGCGTCGGCTCGGCAAGGGCTCGCAGGCAACCAAGAGTGGCGTTCATCGGGCGGCGTCTCCAAAAGGCCCGATCAACATATACACGGATGTTTATATGTCAATGCAGTTCTGCGTGAGGAAGTTCACACCTCCGAAGGTAGGTGTACGGTTTTTGCCACACTTCCCCGGAAACCGACCCCAAGCCTACGTGTTGTCACTAGAAATTTGCTCCGCCGCTATGATATGGGAAGGGTGGCGCAGGAGATCGCGTCGGCCTCGTCATATCTGCCCGCCGCAGGAAGTTCATACCATGATCGGTTTCTCGTTCGTCTCGCGTACTCTGCGTCGTACCGGCCTCGGCGCCGTTTGCGCCCTCGCCCTTTCCGCGACGCCTGTTCTCGCACAGGATGCGGACGACGCGAACGATCCGCTGGAGCCGGTGAACCGCGCGGTCTTCTCGTTCAACATGACGCTCGACCGCTACACCCTGAAGCCGGTTGCCCGGGTCTACCGCGACTACCTGCCCGATCCGGCGCAGAAGGGCATCCACAACGTCCTCGTCAACCTGCGTTCGCCGATCGACCTGCTCAACACCCTGTTGCAGGGCGATTTCGACCGCTCGCTGATCGTGCTCAAGCGCTTCATCGTCAACTCGACGGCGGGCATCGGCGGCCTCATCGACGCCGC
Organism: Alphaproteobacteria bacterium; assembly: GCA_003250275.1. GTDB lineage: Bacteria > Pseudomonadota > Alphaproteobacteria > Rhodospirillales > Rhodospirillaceae > Oleispirillum. The sequence goes on along the minus strand of QKGW01000132.1, from coordinate 5,067 downwards.
CGCCGAAACCGGCGACGAGCGCCAGCAGGAAGACTTCGGCCAAACCCTCGCCGTCTGGGGCGTCGGGGAAGGCCCGTATCTGGTGTGGCCGCTGTTCGGTCCGTCCAACCCGCGCGACACCGTTGGCGCGGTGGCGGACGTCGCCTCCGACCCGCTGTTCTGGCTCGGCATGGGCTCCGAGTGGGACGCCGCCGAACCGCTGATGTGGACCCGCTTCGGCCTCGAAGTGATCGACGCCCGCGCGCCCCTGATCGACCCGCTTGAGGAACTCGAACGCACCTCGGTCGATTATTATGTCGCGGTCCGCGATTTCGTACGCCAGCGGCGGATGCTCGACATCATGAACCGCAAGACCTCGGACCGTCCGGGCGAGGGCGAAGGCTATCGGTTCAGCTTCACGCCCCAGTCCTAACCGACCGAACCTAAGGATTTCGCGATGACTGACGCGTTTCGCCGCACCTGCCTCGCCGTGCGAGGTGCGGTGCTCGCACTTTTGCTCCTGATGCCCTCGGCGGCCAACGCCGCGACGGTGCAGGAGGCCACCACCTTCGTCACCAAGCTGGTCAACACCGCGATCAACGACGTGATCGGCGCGAAGATCTCGACCGCCGAACGCGAAGAGCGCTTCCGCAAGCTGTTCGTCCAGGCGGCCGACATTCCCGGCATCGCCGCGTTCGTCGTCGGCCGCGAATGGCGCGGCGCTTCGGCTTCGCAGAAGCAGGAGTTCGTCCAGCTGTTCGAGGACGTCTCGATCCTCACCTGGATCTCCCACCTCGACGAGTACCAGGGCGTGCACGTGGACGTCACCGGCGGCTACCAGGACAAGTCCGACTTCTTCGTCGAGAGCCAGGTCAAGACCCAGGACGGGGCAAGCCGATTCCGATCGTCTGGCGGGTGCAGGAGCGCAAGGGCGGCGAGCTCAAGCTCATCGACGTGGTGATCGAGGCCAATTCGATGCTGATCAACACCCGCAAGCAGTACGCCTCGGTGATGCGCCGCGACGGCGGGCTCAATGGCCTGATGACCGCGCTCGCGAAGATGCGCGACGACCTGCGCGCCGGCAAGCAGCCGGCTCCGCTGCCCGAGGGCTGAGCCCCTCCTCCACGCTGCAATAGAAAAAGCCCCGGAGTCGCCTCCGGGGCTTTTTCTTTGCCTGGGGCGGCTTCGCCTCAGCGGGTGAGCGGCTTGAACTTCAGGCGGTGCGGCTGGTCGGCGTCCGCGCCGAGGCGGCGGCGCTTGTCGGCCTCGTAGTCCTGGAAGTTGCCCTCGAACCATTCGACGTGGCTGTCGCCCTCGCCCTCGAACGCGAGGATGTGGGTGGCGAGGCGATCGAGGAACCAGCGATCGTGGCTGATCACCACCGCGCAACCGGGGAAGTCGGCGAGCGAGTTTTCGAGCGCGCGCAGGGTCTCGACGTCGAGATCGTTGGTCGGTTCGTCGAGGAGGAGGACGTTGACGCCCGACTTCAGCATCTTCGCGAGGTGGACGCGGTTGCGCTCGCCGCCCGAAAGCTGGCCGACCTTCTTCTGCTGGTCGGTGTTCTTGAAGTTGAACTGGCCGACGTAGGCGCGCGACGGCATCTTGCGGGTGCCGAGGTTGACCTCCGCCTCGCCGTCGGAGATTTCCTCCCACACCGTCTTGTTGGCGTTGAGCGCGTCGCGCGACTGGTCGACGTAGCCGAGCTTGACCGTCTCGCCGACGCGGAAGCTGCCATCGTCGGGCTGCTCCTGGCCGGTGATGATGCGGAACATCGTCGACTTGCCCGCGCCGTTCGCGCCGATCACGCCGACGATACCGCCGGGCGGCAGCTTGAACGAAAGGTTCTCGAACAGCAGACGGTCGCCGTAGGCCTTGGAGAGGTTTTCCGCCTCGATCACCAAGCCGCCGAGACGCGGGCCCGGCGGAATGACGATCTGCGCCTCGTCGAGGCTGCGCTGCTGGGCCTTTTCGACGAGATCGTCGAACGCCGAGATACGCGCCTTCGACTTGGCCTGGCGCGCCTTGGGCGACTGCCGGATCCATTCGAGCTCGGCGCGGATGGTGCGCTGGCGGGCGCTCTCCTCGCGGGATTCCTGTTCGAGGCGCTTCTGCTTCTGCTCAAGCCACGAGGTGTAGTTGCCCTCGTAGGGGATGCCCTGGCCGCGGTCGAGTTCGAGGATCCAGCCGGTGACGTTGTCGAGGAAGTAGCGGTCGTGGGTGACGACGACGACGGTGCCGGTGTACTCGCGCAGGTGCTGTTCGAGCCACTGCACCGATTCCGCGTCGAGATGGTTGGTCGGTTCGTCGAGGAGCAGCAGGTCGGGCTTGGCGAGCAGCAGACGGCAGAGCGCGACGCGGCGGCGTTCGCCGCCCGAAAGCACGGTGACGTCGGCGTCGCCCGGCGGGCAGCGCAGCGCGTCCATCGCGATCTCGACGGTGCGCTGGAGGTCCCACGCGTTGGCCGCGTCGATCTTCTCCTGCAGTTCCGCCTGTTCGGCGATCAGGTCGTTCATCTCGTCGTCGGTGAGTTCCTCGGCGAAACGCGCGGAGACCTCCTCGAAGCGGTCGAGCAGCGCCTTCACCTCGCCGACGCCTTCCATCACGTTGCCGAGCACGTCCTTCGACGGATCGAGCCGCGGCTCCTGCTCGAGGTAGCCGACCTTGGCGCCCTCGGCGGACCACGCCTCGCCGCCGAACTCGGTGTCGAGTCCCGCCATGATCTTGAGAAGGGTGGACTTACCCGCGCCGTTCGGACCGAGCACGCCGATCTTCGCGCCGGGCAGGAACGACAGGGACAAGCCCTTCATGATCTCCTTCCCGCCGGGATAGATCTTGGTCAGGTGCTTCATCACGTAGATGTACTGGTAGGCGGCCATCAGCGACTCCGGGGGTTGAACGTTCGGCGCAGACTCTACGGTTCCGCAGATCGAAATCAAGCCCTCTTGCGGTGAATTCACGGTTTCCCTACCCTTGGCCGGTTCACTACCCTCGGGGAGCAGAGATGGACCAGTCGAACCGTTACGCCGATCTCGACCTCGACGAGGCCTCCCTCATCGCCCAGGGCCGCCACGTCCTCGCCGCCTACGCGATGCGGCCGAAGCGCGGCAGCTACCTCGTCGCGGCGGCGCACTTCGCCGCCGAATCCTCGACCGGCACCAACGTCGAGGTGTTCACCACCGACGACTTCACCCGCGGCGTCGACGCGCTCGTCTATCACGCCGACGCCGACGCCGGGCTGATGAAGATCGCCTTCCCGCTCGATCTCTTCGACCGCAACGTCACCGACGGCAAGGCGATGGTCGCCTCGATCCTGACGCTCCTCGTCGGCAACAACCAGGGCATGGACGACATCGCCCACGCCAAGCTCCTCGACTTCTACGCGCCGCCCGAATTCCTGCGCTTGTTCGACGGCCCCACCGCCAACATCCACACCCTTCTCGCCGTGCTCGGGCGCGACGCCGGGCCGATCCTCGGCACCATCATCAAGCCGAAGCTGGGCCTGCGTCCGCAGCCGTTCGCCGAGGCGTGCTACGGCTTCTGGCTCAGCGGCGACTTCATTAAAAACGACGAGCCGCAGGGCAACCAACCGTTCGCGCCGATGCGCGAGACGGTGCGCGCGGTCGCCGACGCGATGGCCCGCGCGCAGGACGTCACCGGCGAGGCGAAGCTGTTCTCCGCCAACGTCACCGCCGACGATCCCGCGGAAATCCTCGCCCGCTGCGATCTCATCCTCGAGGCCTTCGGCGACAACGCCAGCCACGTCGCCTTCCTCGTCGACGGCTTCGTCGCCGGGCCGACCGCGGTGGCGACGGTGCGGCGCAACCACCCCGGCCATTTCCTCCACTACCACCGCGCCGGACACGGGGCGATCACCTCGCGCCAGAGCCAGCGCGGCTACACCGCGCTCGTCCTCGCCAAGCTCGCGCGGATGATGGGCGCCTCGGGTCTGCACACCGGCGGCATGGGCTTCGGCAAGATGGAAGGCAGCCCGGCGGACCGCGCCACCGCCGACATGCTCGACCACGATCTCGCCGAAGGACCGTACTACCGCCAGCCCTGGCACGGCATGACCCCCGCCACGCCGATCGTCTCCGGCGGCATGAACGCCTTGCGTCTGCCGGGATTTTTCGACAACCTGGGACATGCCGAGGTGATCCTCACCGCGGGCGGCGGCGCGTTCGGCCATCTCGACGGTCCGGCCGCGGGCGCGCGGTCCCTGCGTGCGGCGGTGGCGGCGTGGCGGAGCGGCACCCCGCTGCTCGACGCCGCGAAGGGGGATCGCGATCTCGCGCGCGCGTTTGCATCCTTCCCCCACGACGCCGACGTCCTCTTCCCCGGTTGGCGTGACCTGATCGTCTTCTAACCCTTCCTCCCGGACCCACGCCCATGTCCCGCAGATTCCCCCTCATCGCCGTCACCGGTTCGTCGGGCGCGGGCACCAGCACGGTGCGCGAGGCCTTCGAGCATATGTTCCGCCGCGAGGGGATCCGGGCCGCGGTCGTCGAGGGCGACGGCTTCCACCGCTATACCCGCTGCGAAATGCCCGAAAAGATCCGCGAGGCGGAGGCGAGCGGGCAGCGGATCAGCCACTTCGGCCCCACCGGCAACCTCTGGCCGGAACTCGAAACCCTGTTCCGCGACTGGACCAAGGAAGGCGGCGGGCGCTACCGCCGCTACCTCCACAACAAGCGCGAGGCGGACGCGGCTGGCGGTATCGCGGGCACCTTCACCGACTGGATCGAGATCGCCTCCGCCACCGACCTGATGTTCTACGAGGGCCTGCACGGCTGCCTGGTGTCCGACGGCATCGACCTCTGCCAGTACGTCGACCTCAAGGTTGGCGTCGCGCCGGTGATCAACCTCGAATGGATCCAGAAGATCCACCGCGACACTCACACCCGCGGCTATTCCCAGGAGGCGGTGGTCGACACCATCCTGCGGCGTATGGACGACTACGTCCGCTACGTCATCCCGCAGTTCGAGCTGACCGACATCAACTTCCAGCGGGTGCCGATCGTCGATACCTCGAACCCCCTGATCGCGCGCGACATCCCCACCGCCGACGAAAGCCTGACGGTGATCCGCTTC
>QKGW01000117.1 GCA_003250275.1 Alphaproteobacteria bacterium | reverse complement strand
GGTCGCGGGCAAGCGCGTTACCGCGTTCACCAACGACGAGGAGACCGCGGTCGGCCTCACCGAGCAGGTGCCGTTCCTGCTCGAAACCCGGCTTGAGGAACTGGGCGCGCTGTTCGAGAGCGCCGAGCCGTTCGCGCCGTTCGCAATCGCCGACGGCCGGCTGATCACCGGACAGAATCCTGCGTCCTCCGGCGAGGTCGCGCAATTGATGATCGACGCGATGCAGCAGGCGTCGACGGTGTGGTGAGGTGAGGTGAGGTGACTTAGCCGACGGCGAGGCGCGGGCGCGCCATCGCTTCCTCGTCGGAAACGCGGAACTCGCCGCGGAGCCAGGCGCGCACCGCCTGCACCTTCGGCTGCAAGAGGTTCTCGGCGGGGCAGACGAAGTAGTACCCCGCCGGGCGCGGCACCACGAAGTTGACCGCGAACGGCACCACCAGCGTGCCGTCGGCGAGATAGTCGGCGGCCATCAGGTCGTTTTCGAGCGCGATGCCGAGGCCGTCGGCCGCGGCGCGCAACGAGTGCGCCGAATGGGTGAAACGGAAGCCGCCGGGCGCCTCGGTGTCCGGCGCCCCGGCGGCGCGCAGCCAGTCGCCCCAGCTGGTGAGACGGCATTCGGAATGGATCAGCGGGTGCTTGAGAACGTCCGCGGGGCCGTCGACGGCCCCTTCGCGCAGCAGCGCCGGGCTGCACAGCACCAGCATCCGCTCGGTCGAGAGGTGTTCGACCTCGACCCCCTGCCAGTCGCCGTAGCCGTAGCGGATCGACGCGTCGACGTTGTCGCGGGCGTAGTCGATGTCGTCCATCGTGCCCTTGACCCGCACGTCGAAGCTCGGGAAGCGGTCGCGGAAGCCCTTGAGGCGCGGCACCAGCCAGGTCGCGGTGAGCGACGGCGGCGCGGAAAGGGTGAGAACGTCGGCCTCGGCGGCGGAGGTGAGGTCGCGCGTCGCCTGCTCGATCTGGTCGAACGCGATGCGCACCTTCTGCACATACGCCTCGCCCGCACCCGAAAGCCGCAGCGCGCGGTTCATCCGGTGGAACAGGCGCACCCCGAGAAAGGTTTCGAGATTGTGGATCTGATGGCTGACCGCGGACGGCGTCACGCTCAGTTCTTCCGCGGCGTCTTTGAAACTCAAATGACGCGCGGCGGATTCAAAACTGCGCAGAGCGACCAGCGGCGGTAGCGTCCGACTCACGAAGACCCCCAAAATCACGACCGGCCCGACCCGATCGACCCTCGAGCGTCCATTAAAACGGTTTTGACGGGGCAGGTAAAGACATTCCCGCCGCAATTGCGGCAGGGGTATGCCGCCGGCGGGTGCACAGACACCCCCGGAGTGAGGCCCCGGCCCCGCGCCAAAGGAACGAGGGGACCGGCCCGAGAACCGGGGCCTTGCCGTAGCCTCTGCCGATGCAGGCGGTGCCTTCAAGCCGGGTGCGGGGGGTCAGACCGCGATCCTGGCTTCCGCCTGCATGGCAAGAGCTCCCTCGGGGTTCAGGGCCCAGAGGGTATACGCTCCGTCAACGGACTGTGGGGTCTTGCAGCCGTGAATGGTAAACGGAGCCGTATCGTACAACGGGCTCACCGCCCGAAACGCGAAGGACCGAAGCTGAGCGCCGGGGATCTCGGTACGGACCAGGTCCACCAGCAGGGTGGCGGTCAACGGACCGTGGAAGATCAAACCCGGGTACCCTTCCTCCTCGGTACAGAAACTGCGGTCGTAATGGATGCGGTGGCCGTTGAAGGTCAGCGCGGAATACCGGAACAACAGCACCGGATCGGGGGTCACGATGCGCGAAAACTCGGGCTCCGCCGGAGCGGGCTGGGCCTTGGGCGGGGGAGCGCCCGGCTGGTCGTAGCCCCGGTAGACGATGTCGTGCTCCTCGGTGAGGCAGAGCACGCCACCCTGGATGATCTCGTGGCGCACGGTGACGAACACCAGCGGCCCGGTCTTGCCGTGCTTCACCTGCACGTCGGTGACCGTCGAAACCTTCTCGGCGGCGGCGCCGATTTTGAGCGGCGCCAGCCATTCGAGCCGTCCGCCCGCCCACATCCGGCGCGGCAGCGGCACCGGGGGCAGGAACCCGCCGAGCGCCGGATGGCCGTCGCGCCCGAGCGCCGAGCGGCGCATCCGCGGCATGAAGAACAGCCAATGCCAGAGCGGCGGCACCGGATCGCCGGCCCGGGGCAGGGGGTCGTCGCGGTCGATGGTCGCAGACATCGCGGCGATCTGTGCGGCGACGATCTCGTCGTGCACGGTCTCGGATCGCCCGATCCAGCGCCTCAGGTGGTCGGCGTCGCTCTCGCTCAGCAAACCATCGGTCATCGGCAACGGCCTCATCCCGGTTCGGCTGAGATGCCGCCCCACGCGGCTATCCCTCCAACTGCGAATCTAGGAACAGCACAACGATCCCACAAACGATACTTTTTCACTGTTCGGGTGAATTCGATTCGCGCGTACATATCTCTTGTCAACAGCCGCATTGACAGCCGACGCGGCCCCCTGCATTGCTGTTGGACCTTGACCCCGCCCGGAAAGTTCGCGCCGCATGAGCCGCACTCTCGCCTTGATCGCCACCGCGCTGTGCGGCATCGCCGCCGCGCTGTTCTTCTACGACAAGGGCCGCGCGACGCCGCTGCCCGACGGCACCTCGGACAAGGTCGCCTGCGTCTCCTACGCGCCGTTCAACCGCGATCAGTCGCCGTTCACCGAGGACCTGGTGATCCCGCGCGCGCAGATCGAGCGCGACCTCGCGGCGCTCTCCGCGTTCACCGGCTGCGTGCGCACCTATTCGGTCGACCAGGGCCTGAGCGTGGTGCCCGAGATCGCCGAGAACCTCGGCCTGAAGGTCTACCTCGGCGCCTGGATCGGGCGGAAGGACGCGAAGAACCAGGCCGAGATCCAGCGCCTGATCGCCGCCGCCAACGCCCACCCGAAGGCGATCCGCGGCCTGATCGTCGGCAACGAGGTGCTGCTGCGCGGCGAGCAGACCCCGGCGGCGCTTGCGGGCTACATCGCCGAGCTGCGCAAAGGCCTCGCCGAGCCGCTGCCGATCACCTACGCCGACGTCTGGGAATTCTGGATCAAGGCTCCCGAGCTCGCGCAGTCGGTGGATTTCGTCACCATCCACCTGCTGCCCTACTGGGAGGACGACCCGACCCCGATCGACACCGCGATCCGTCACGTGATGGCGGTGTGGAAGGAGGTCGCCACCGCGTTCGCGCCGAAGCCGATCCTGATCGGCGAGGTCGGCTGGCCGTCGGAAGGCCGCCGCCGCGAGGGCGCGGAGCCGACGCTGCGCAACCAGACCCGCTTCGTCCGCGAGTTCATGGCGGCGGCGGAGGCGGCGGGCGCGAACTACAACCTCATCGAGGCCTTCGACCAGCCGTGGAAGCGCCTGCTCGAAGGCACCGTCGGCGGTGCCTGGGGCTTCTTCGACGCCGACCGGGTGGAGAAGGTCTACACCAAGGGCCCGGTGATCGAATGGCCGGACGCGCCGCGCTGGATCGGCCTCGCCGCGGTGCTCGCCCTGCTGCCGCTCGGCTGGTCGCTGATCCGCCGCGAACGCCTCGACGCCGCGGCGGCTGCGATCCTCGCGCTCGGCGGCTGGGCGGCGGGTGCCGCGCTCAGCCTGCAGACCCACCACATGATCGCCGCCAGCCGCACGCTCGACGAATGGGCGGTCAACGGCGGCTGGCTCGCGCTTTCGGTGGTCGGCGCGTGGATGCTGGTGCGCGCCCTCGCCGGGCTCACCGTGCCGGTGGTGCCGCTGCCGCGCGGCCACGCGCTGTCGCTGCCGGTGCTGCGCTTCGCCGGCGTCGTCGGCATGGCGATCGCAACCCTCGGCCTGTTGTTCAACGCGCGCTACCGCGATTTCCCGGTGAGCATGTTTCTGATCTACGCGGTCGGCTTCGCGGTGCTGCGCCTGCCCGCGCCGCCGCGCGAACAGAAGGCGGTGGCGCTGCTGCTCGCCGCCGCGGCGCTCGGGGTGCTGATCAACGAGGGCTGGATGAATACCCACGCCTGGCTGTGGGCGGCGACCGCCTGGGTGCTGGCGGCCGCGACGGTGATCACGAAGCGGCGCGAGGCTCGCGGGTAACCGCGATCAGGCCGAGGATGGTGCCGACCGAGGCGGCCTCGACGTTGTAGAGCACCATCCCCGCCGCGCCGAACAGCAGCGCG
>QKGW01000435.1 GCA_003250275.1 Alphaproteobacteria bacterium | reverse complement strand
GACGATTTTTTCCGGGTCGCCCTTCTCGAATATTTTCGAGATCTTGGGGTCCAGGACGAACGAGAGGACCAGCGTCCCGAAGGAGTTCACGACGCCGATCAATTGCAGGATGAACGGGGCGTGGCTCTGGAATGCCTGGGCCAGGATGTTCGTGATGAATCCGGCGGACGAGTAGAAGAAGAAGATGATCAGCGCCGGAATCGCGATGGAGCGCGAAACCTTTCGCAGGGGGATCGCCACGTGGGTGATTCGGGCCTGTCCGCGAATGGCGAGCAAGAGGGCCATCCAGAACGCCTTGGGGAGGTTCTTCCCCTTGGAATATTGCCCGATCGCGACCGTGAAGAAGACGAATACGCGATCTCTCAGCACATAGACGATCAATAGGGAGGCCGCGCCCAGCACATGGGCCATCAGCACGGTCTCGACGAAGACCCCGGCCGCCTCGTGCATCGACAAGAGGCCGAGGAGCGGCGGATAGAGCACGATGAACACCCGTTTCGTCGTGTTGATCATGACGAGGAACGAGTAGCCCAGGGCGTTCCGCCGCAACGATGCCCCTGCCTGCCGGGGGAACAGCGAGACCGCATCGAGAAGGACGAACGCGGCGAAGAGGAAAGCGGCTGCGAGGCTCCAGAAGGACATGCTCTACGATCTTGCTTCGAGAATGAATACGTCGGCAGTGCCGTCGTCCGGTTTTCGGCGGAGTGCCACGTGCCCGGATTGTCGCACAAGTGGCAAGTCGGAGAAGGATCATCACCCAGAGAGACGGTTGACGCCAGGATCGAGTCGCGGAAGCGGGAAGGTCGGTCCATCGTCCTGTCTGAAATGGGGGGTATCAATCGGGCGGGCAATACTTTGCCGCCGATCCGGGCCGCAGCGGCAACCGGGCGCCGTCGCGAGCCTTCACGTCGTGGAGGATCTACTTCGGGTTAAGGGCCAGGGGAACGTTCGACTGTGTGGTGTTCAGGACGGATTTCAAGAAATAAGCGACGCTTCCCCCGGAAACGAACAGCTTTTCATAACCGTTCTTTCCGAGGACGTCTTTGACTTGGTCTGAACCGCCAAAGTTCACGTTGTCCTCGAACAGGACGACCGTCGGAGAGAATCTGGATAAATCAAGGCTGAGCACGATATCTTTGTCGACGCCTTCGACATCGATGTTCAAGAAATCGATGTGCCCCTTAGCGTGATCTTCGAGGATTTGATTGATCCCGAGCCGAGAAACCTGCCTTGTCGAAAAATCCCATCCTCTTTCACGCTTGTTCTTTATCGCGGTGTTTTCGTCGAGCGTGTCGATTTCGCTGAGAAGCCGCTTGTGCTTGTAGAAGGTGGCTGTGGCTTCTCCGCTGCCGACGCTGGTTCCACTCACGCCGGCGCAGACCGTGTCGAGGGAGTCACCGCGAAACATCCTGAACCACTTGAGTTTGTCCTCATCGAGATCGACGCACACGCCGCGCCAACCGCTTCTGTGCAACAGATACGTGTTGGAGATGAAGCGCGGGTGATAGGCGCCGATATCGACATAGAAGCCCTTCGTTATGCCGAAGCGCTTGAAAAAATTGAGCAGAATCAAGTCTTCCCCATACTGGGAAAAACTCTTCGCCGGAGGGACGGCAAATCCGTAGAGCACGCCGATGAAATTCGAAAGAAACGCAGGAAGTGTGTTTACCAGAAACGTTTCTATCTTTTCTTTCATTTATCCACCGTATCATGCAGTAGAAACCTGCATGATATTCACACATCCCCAATAAAACTCAATGGCGGAAGTGTCGCATCCCGGTGAACACCATGGCGAGGTTGGCTTCGTCGGCGGCGGCGATGACTTCGGCGTCGCGGATCGAGCCGCCCGGCTGGATCACCGCGGTCGCGCCCGCCTCGGCGGCGGCGAGGAGGCCGTCGGCGAACGGGAAGAACGCGTCGGAGGCGACCACCGAGCCCTTCGCCAGGCTTTCCGGCAGGCCGGCGGCGGCGGCGGCGTCCTCGGCCTTGCGCGCGGCGATGCGCGAGGAGTCGACGCGGCTCATCTGGCCCGCGCCGATGCCGACGGTGGCGCCGTCCTTGACGTAGACAATCGCGTTCGACTTGACGTGCTTGCCGACGGTGAAGGCGAACAGCAGGTCGCGCATCTCGCGCTCGGTCGGGGCGCGTTTGGTCACCACCTTGATCTCGGCGGGGAGGACGCGGCCGTTGTCGCGGCTCTGCATCAGGATGCCGCCCGCGAGGGTCTTGGCGAACCAGCCCTTCGCGGCCGGGTCGGGCATCCCGCCGGTGAGCAGCAGGCGGAGGTTCTTCTTCGCCGCGAAGATCGCGAGCGCGTCGTCGTCGGCCTCGGGGGCGATCACCACCTCGGTGAAGATCTTCGCGACCTCCTCGGCGACCGCGCCGGTGAGACGGCGGTTGAGCGCGACGATGCCGCCGAACGCGCTCACCGGGTCGCAACGCAGCGCGTCGACGTAGGCGGCGAGGACGTCGGTGCCGGTGGCGACGCCGCAGGGGTTGGCGTGCTTGATGATCGCGACCGCCGGCTCGACGAACTCGGCGACGAGCTCGAACGCGGCGTCGGTGTCGTTGAGGTTGTTGTAGGAGAGTTCCTTGCCCTGCACCTGGCGCGCGGTGGCGACGCCGGGGCGGTTGCTGCCGTCGGTGTAGAACGCCGCCTGCTGGTGCGGGTTCTCGCCGTAGCGCAGCTCCTGGGCGCGCTTGCCGACGAGGAACGCGGTCTCGGGGAAGGTCTCGCCGCGCGCCCCGGCGAACCAGGTCGCGATCGCGGCGTCGTAGGCGCCGGTGCGGGCGTAGGCCTTGTGCGCGAGTTCGCGGCGGAATTCCGGGGTGGTGGCGCCCGCATGGGCGTCGATCTCGGCGAGCACGCGGGCGTAGTCCGCCGGGTCGACGACGACGGTGACGGCGGCGTGGTTCTTCGCCGCGGCGCGGATCATCGACGGGCCGCCGATGTCGATGTTCTCGATGCAGGTGTCGAAGTCGGCGCCCTTGGCGACCGTCGCCTCGAACGGATAGAGGTTGACCACCACGAGGTCGATCGGCGTGATTCCCGCGTCCTTCATCGCCTGCTCGTGCGCGGCGTTGCCGCGGATTCCGAGGATGCCGCCATGGATCTTCGGATGCAGGGTCTTGACCCGGCCGTCGAGCATTTCGGGGAAGCCGGTGTGGTCGGCGACCTCGGTGACCGGGATGCCCGCATCGCGGATCGCCGCGGCGGAGCCGCCGGTGGAGAGAATCGCGACGCCCTTGGCGCTGAGGGCGCGGGCAAAGTCGACGAGGCCGGTCTTGTCGGAGACCGAAATCAGGGCGCGGGCGATCGGGGTGGACTGGGCCATTGTGGTCCTCTTTCTTGGAGTCAGGGGAGCGCGGCGGGGGCCGCCTCGGGCATACGGTATTCGGGAACCAGGGTGTGCATCAAATCGAGCGCGGCCGCGGTCTCGCCGGCGCGGCAGGCGGCGTCGAGGCGGTCGAGGATGTCGGCGACGCTGGCGAGTTCGACGCGGCGCGGTTCGGCGAGCAGCACGTCGTCGGCGGCGGTCGGCAGCAGATTCTCGTCGCCGTGGAAAATCTCTTCGAAGAGCTTTTCGCCGGGGCGGAGGCCGGTGAACACGATCGGGATGTCGGCGTCGGGGCGCAACCCGGCGAGGCGGATCATCCGCCGCGCGAGGTCGACGATCTTCACCGGCTTGCCCATTTCGAGCACATAGATCTTGCCCTTGTGCTCGTCGGCGCCGGGGGCCACGCCCATCGCCGCGGCGGCGATGACGAGCTCGACCGCCTCGCGGATGGTCATGAAGTAGCGCTGCATATCGGGGTGGGTGACGGTGAGCGGCCCGCCCTCACGCAACTGTTTTTCGAACAGCGGCACCACCGATCCGGTCGAGCCGAGCACGTTCCCGAAGCGTACGGTGACGAAGCGCGGACCCGCGCTCTCGACGTCCATCGCCTGGCAGAAGGTTTCCGCCATGCGCTTGCTCGCGCCCATCACATTGGTGGGGTTGACCGCCTTGTCGGTGGAGACCATCACCATCGCGGCGATGCCGTGGGCGGTGCAGGCCTCGGCGACGTTGCGCGAGCCGAGCGCGTTGGTGCGCAGCCCTTCGAGCGGGTTGGCCTCGACCAGCGGCACGTGCTTGAGCGCGGCGGCGTGGAACACCAGCTCGGGGCGGCGCGCGCGGAACACCGCGTCGA
>QKGW01000100.1 GCA_003250275.1 Alphaproteobacteria bacterium | reverse complement strand
GTATTTCGAGGCGCACATCGAGCAGGGGCCGGTGCTGGAGGACGAAGGCACGACCGTCGGCGTGGTGATCGGCACCCTCGGGCAGAAGTGGTTCGACCTCGCGATCACCGGGCAGGAGGCGCACGCCGGTCCGACGCCGATGCGTCGCCGCAAGGATGCGCTTCTCGCCGCGTCCCACGTCGTCCAGGCGGTCAACCGCATTGCGCTCGACGCGGGTGAGTACGCCTGCGGCACCGTCGGCTGCCTCTCGGTGTTTCCTGCCAGCCGCAACGTCATCCCCGGCCGCGTCGATCTCACCATCGACTTGCGCCATTGGGAGAGCGGCGTGCTCGACGCGATGGTGAGCCAGCTCAAGAGCAGCATCGCGCGCCTGGAGGCCGATTTCGGCGTGCTCACCGATCTTCGCCCGACCGCCGATTTCCCGCCGCTCGCTTTCCACGACGGGTGCGTGAACGCGGTGCGCGACGCGGCAGGCAAGCTCGGCTACTCGCACCGCGACATCGTCTCGGGTGCGGGGCACGACGCGATCTTCCTTGCCGAGGTCGCACCCGCGGCGATGATCTTCGTCCCCTGCGAGAACGGCATCAGCCACAACGAAGCCGAGAACGCCAAACCCGAAGACCTCGCCGCCGGGGCGTCGGTGCTGTTGCACGCCGCGCTCTCCCGCGCCGGGATCGCCAGCAAGGACGCCTGACCGATGACCGACGTGGGACTGCTCACCGCCGCCGAACTCTCCACCCTCTACGCCGAGAAGCGCCTGTCGCCGGTCGAGGCGACGGTGGCCGCGCTCGACCGCATCCGCCGCTTCAACCCGGCGGTCAACGCCTACTGCCTCGTCGACGAGGAAGGTGCGCTCGAAGCCGCGCGGGAGTCGGAGACGCGCTGGATGGCGGGTGCGCCGCTTTCGCCGATCGACGGCGTGCCGTCGTCGATCAAGGACCTGACGATGATGAAGGGCCTGCCGATGCGCAAGGGCTCGCTCACCACCGACGCCAAGCCGGTGGGGGAGGACGCGCCCTTCACCCAGCGGATGCGCGAGGCGGGCGCGGTGCTGCTCGGCAAGACCACGACGCCGGAATTCGGCTGGAAGGGCGTCACCGACAATCCGCTCACCGGCATCACCCGCAATCCCTGGAACACCGGGCGTACCTCGGGCGGGTCGTCGGGCGGCGCGGCCTCGGCGGCGGCGCTCAACATGGGGGTGCTGCACCAGGGCTCCGACGCTGGCGGCTCGATCCGCATTCCCTGCGGCTTCTGCGGCGTGTTCGGGATCAAGCCGAGCTTCGGCTGGGTGCCGCAGTGGCCCGCCTCGGCGATGACGACGCTCTCCCACCTCGGCCCGATTACCCGCACGGTGCGGGATTCCGCGCTGATGCTCAACGTCGTGGCGCGCCCCGACGACCGCGACAGCTACGGTGGAACCGGCTTCCCCGCCGATTGGACGGCGTTCCTCGATGCGCCGCTCAAGGGCCTGCGCATCGCCTATTCGCCGACCCTGGGCTACGTCGACGTGCGCGCCGACGTGCGCGCGGCGGTGGACGCGGCGGTGAAAGTGCTGGAAGACCTGGGCGCGAGCGTGACCGTCGCCGACCCCGGTTTCGGCGATCCGATCGAGACCTTCAACGTGCTGTGGCATGCGGGCGCGGCGAAGATCCTCGACACCATCCCACCGGATAAGCGCGCCGACATGGACCCGGCGCTGGTCGCGATCGCCGAAGACGGCACGACCACGCCGATGGTGCGCTACATGCACGCCTGCGACGCGCGCGCCGCGATCTCGGAGATGATGGCCCGCTTCCACCGCGAGTACGACGTGCTGGTGACGCCGATGCTGCCGATCACCGCCTTCGCCGCCGGAAGCAACGTGCCCGACGACGGCGAGGACTGGGTGTGCTGGACGCCGTTCACCTTCCCCTTCAACATGACCCAGCAGCCGACCGCGAGCGTGCCTTGCGGCTTCGGCGCGGATGGCCTGCCGGTGGGGCTGCACGTGGTCGCGGCGAAGTACCGCGACGATCTGGTGATGCAGGTATCCTCGGCGTTCGAGGCCGCGTGTCCGCAACCGTTCCCCGACGCCCCTAGGGCAGGGTAGAGAGCGCGTCGAGGACGATGCCGGGGGTGAGGAGTTCGGGCAGCAGCCGGGGCTCCGCCGCGCCCGGCGCGTAGAGCGCGTAGACCGGCACGCCGTTGCGCCCGAGGCGGGCGAGTTCCCGTCCGATGCGCTCGTCGCGCTGCGTCCAGTCGGCGACGAGGAACGCCACGCCCTTGTCGGCGAAGGCCTTCTCGACCTCGGCGTCGGCGAGGGTGGTGCGCTTGTTGACCTGGCAGGTGAGGCACCACGCCGCGGTGAAATCCACGAACACCGGCTTGCCGAGCGCGCGCAGTTCGGCGACGCGCTCCGTCGACCACGCGTCCTCCGCGGCGGCGACGCGTGCCGGGCGCATCTCCACCGTCACCGCGGCGACGAGCGCGACCGCGGCGATCGCGAGAGCGGCGCGGCGGCGCAGGCGCGGCAACGCCGCGGCGAGCGCGATGGCGGCGGCCACCGCGACCGCAGCGGCGAGGCCGAGGGCGTCGGTCTGCAGGCTCAGTACCCAGGCGAGCCAGGCCGCCGCGCCGAACATCGGCCAGGCGAGAATCCGGCGCAGCGTCACCATCCACGGGCCGGGCCTGGGGATCAGGCGGCCGATTGCCGGACTCCAGCCGATCAGCACCATCGGCAGGGCGAAGCCGACGCCGATCGCGACGATCACGAGGAAGCCGATCTCGGGCGGCTGGGTGGCGGCGTAGCCGATCGCCGCGCCCATCGCCGGGGCGGTGCACGGGCTCGCCACCGCGACCGCGAGCAGCCCGGTGAAGAACGGACCGCGCGCCACCGGCAAGCGCGAGGTGAACCCGGCGGGGAGGCCGCCCATCGGCAGCACGCCCGCGAGATCGAGGCCGACGAGCAGCATGATCAGGGCGAGGATCAGCACCGTCGCCGGGCTCTGGAGCTGGAAGCCCCAGCCGAGCGCGTGGCCGCCCGCGCCGATCACCGCAAGCGTCGCGCCGAGCGCGGTGAACGCGGTCAGCACTCCCGCGCCGAACAGGGTCGCGTCGCGCCGCGCCGCGCCCTTCGCCGCCTGGGCGATGGCGAGCACCTTGAGCGCGAGGATCGGCAGCACGCACGGCATCAGGTTGAGGAGCACGCCGCCCGCGAGCGCGAGCGCGAGGGCGACCCACAGGCCGGTGCGCGCCACCGGCGGCGGCGGGGCGGAGGCGTCGGCGGCGAACAGCGCCGCGTCGAGCGAGGGCAGGGGCGCACCGGTCGCAACCGGTAGAGTGAGGTCGAGATCGGCCTGGCCGGGAATGCAGATTTCCTTGCAGATCAGCCACGAGACGCGCGCGCGGATCGGCAGCGGCGCGTTTTCGCCGGGGGCGGTGGCGCGGGCGGTGAACACCGCGCGGTCGGCGTAGCCGTAGGTGGTCAGCCCGCCCTCGTCGAACTTGGCGTGCGGCGGGTAGTTGAGCGGTCCGACCGAGGCGCCGGGCGGCAGGGTCCAGGCCACCTCGGTGGGCAGGCCGGCGTCGCCCGGGTCCTTGGCGTAGATGTGCCAGCCGGGTTCGAGACGGAACGCGACGCCGATGTCGAGTGGTGCGCCGGGGCGGAAGTCGGCGGTGGCGGCGACGAGGCGGACCTCCGCGTGATCGGCGCGCACGAAATCGGCTGCGCGTGCGGGGGAAACCGCAAGCGCGAAGAGCGCGGCAATCAGCGGCAGAATACGGAAAATCCTCATCGGCGGAGCCTCCCACGGGGCCGCGTCGGCGTCAATCGAAGGGCGCAAAAAAGGCAGCCGGCGTTTGACGACCGGCTGCGAAGTGGACCCTGAGAGAGGGAGGCTGAACACTGTCAGTCCACCTGTGATGTACATGGGAACCATTCCGACGAAATCAAGAATAATGTGAAAAACCTCACCCCACGCAAAAGCATGGGAAAGAATACCCATTTAAAAAATAGGTTATTCCTCTGTCGTCTTGACCGGTCCTCCCGGCGCGGCTATCACCTTGCCACCATGTCAGCATCCTCCGAACCCCTGGTTTCCGAAACCGCCCCCGCGCAGCGCTTCGGCGCCCCCGAGGCCGCCCTCGTCGTCGTCACCATGGTCTGGGGCGGCACCTTCCTCGTCGTCCAGGCGGCGATGTCGGTGAGCGGGCCGCTGTTCTTCGTCGG
>QKGW01000144.1 GCA_003250275.1 Alphaproteobacteria bacterium | reverse complement strand
AGCGTTAACCCAGCGATGTGGAAGCAATGTAAAGTTCATCAAGCGCCCTCCATGGTGCGAACCGAAAAAGCCGAGTTCTGGCCTTGTAGTAGGTCACCGTGCTTTCCCAGCTCATCCCGCCGAGCAACCCGATGGTGCGCATCACGACCTCTCCCGGTATCGATTCGAAGGATTCCAGGATAGCGCCGCGGGTCGCGGAAAAGTTATCAAAGTTTGCTGGGAATCCCAGGAGACGGAGAACCGTATGGCGCGGTTCTCCGGGGATTTGGGAAAATTTTCTCAGGCGACGCGGATTTCCGCGCGATGGTTCCGCGCCACCGCGCCGATGCCCGCGAGCGACGCCGCCTTGGCGCTCATCGTGACGATGGCGAACCCGGCGGCGGCGAGCGCGATGCCGTAGGGGCCGCGCAGGGCGTCGGAGCCGCAGAGGATCACTTCCCCGGCGTCGGGGTAGAGGCCGCGCATCGCGCGGACCTCGGCGCCGATGAGGATGCCCGAGAGGTACGACGGCGTCCGTTCCGGGGTCATGTCGCCGTAGAGCGTGCGGCAGCGCGCGGTGAAGAGCTGGTGCAGCAGGCCGTCGGCGCTCGCCGCCTGGTCGAGGCCCTTGCGGAAGGCGTCCTCGTCGAACGGCGCCGCGCGTTCGGCGGTCTTGGCGAGAATGGTGTGGCCGAGCATCGCCTCGAACGCCTCGCCGGTCATCGAGGTGGTGAAGTGGACGAGCTTGCGCGCCGCGACCAGCGCCCACTTGCTGTGGGTGCCGGGGAGGCAGAACAGCGCGTCGTCGCGCTTGAGCAGGTCGAGCGCGCCGAAGATCTGCACCTCCTCGCCGCGCATCACGTCGATCTCGGCGTCGGACTTCTGCACCCGGCAGCCCGGCACGATCCAGGCGTCGGCGAGGCCCTCCGCCGCGACCACCTCGCGCGCGAGGTCGTCGGGCCCGACCGGCAGCACCGGCTGCGGTGCGGTCTGCCAGCCCTGCGGCGCGCCGACCATGCCCGCCATGTAGACCGGCGGCATCTCGGCGCCGCCGCGCCAGCGCGCGAGCTGGGCGGCGCAGTAGCGCGGGAATTCCTCGCGCGGGGTGTCGCGCATTCCGGTGCCCGCGGGGATTTCGTCGAGCACCTCGCCCTTGGCGTCCACCAGCCAGGCGCGGAACGACGTGGTGCCCCAGTCGACGACGATGAGCTTATCCATTTGCCTCGATCCGTTTCCATTCGGCGACGATGTCGCGCGCGATCGCGCCCACTTCGGCGGCGGAGCGCCCGGCCTTGTAGAGGTTGGAGCCGAAGCCGAAGCCGTCGTACCCGGCGGCGCGGTAGGCCTCCATCTCGGGGATGCCGATGCCCCCGAGCGCGACCACCCGCGTGCCCTTCGGCAGCACCGCGCGCACGTCCTTGATGTAGGCGGGTCCGAGGCGGGCGGCGGGGAACAGCTTGAGCGCGTGCGCGCCGTTACGGAGCGCGGCGAGCGCTTCGGAGGGCGTCATGCAGCCGATCATCGTGGCGAGTCCGGCGCGCACCCCGGCGCGGATCACCTCGGCGTCGGTGTTCGGGGTGATCAGCAGTTCCGCGCCGATCGCGGCGAGGCGGCCCGCGTCCTCGGGGGTGAGCACGGTGCCCGCGCCGACCGCGACGTCGGCGGGGCAGTGCTTCACCAGCTTGGCGATGCTGACGAACGGGTCGGGGCTGTTGAGCGGCACCTCGACGAGGCGGAACCCCGCGTCGACCAGAGCGTCGGCGATCGGCAGCACCTCGTCGGGGGTGACGCCGCGCAGCACCGCGACCAGCGGCAGGGTGGCGAAGGCTTTATCGAAGGCAGGCACGTCAGGCTCTCCAGGATCGGGTGGCGCGGCGGTCCACCGCGCCGGGGACGACGCCGCGCGCCGCGTCGGAGACGTCCTCCATCAGGTTGCAGGCGGCGATGTCGAGGCGGCGGGTTTCCATCCGCGCCATCCGCTCGGCGAACAGCGGCGCGCGTTCGGCGATCGTCTTGGGGTCGACGGCGACCTCCTCGCCGGCGCAAAAGCGCGCCGCGTCGAGGCAGTCGAGCCGCGCGTGGGCGAGGTCGAGACGCAGCACATCGCCGTCCTTGAGCCAGCCGATCGCGCCGCCGTCGAAGGCTTCCGGGGTGGCGTGGCCGATGCACGCGCCCTTGGTCACGCCGGAGTAGCGCCCGTCGGTCATCAGGAGCGACGAAGCCTCGAGCACGCGGTGGTGGCGAAGCTGCTGGCTGGGCGTGAACATCTCCGGCATACCGTAGGCCCGCGGACCCTGACCGGCAATCATGAACGCGAACGACAGCCAGCCTTTTTCGAGCAGCGTGTAGAGGTCGGTGACGGCGGGGTCTCCGCCGTTGCGCGCGACCACGCGGGCGATCAGCTCGGCGTCGAGCCCGTCGGTCGCCTTGAGGCGGTCGAGCATGTCGGCGGAGGTGAAATCGGCGATGCAGACGTGCTCGTTCTCGTAGAAGCGCACCACGAAAACGTGGTCGGCGAAGTGGTCGTAGAGCGCGTCGCTCATCCCCGAGACCTTCACCGCGGCGGCGTCGAAGAAGCTGCCGGAGAGGATCTCGACGCCCGCGCGCGGGCGCAGCGGCTTGGTGCGGATCACCGCCTTGTCGCCGAGGCTCGGGTCGACCGGCACCGTGAGGTTGGCGATGCGCTGGCCCCAGGTGGTGCCGGTGACGGTCGGCGCGTCGAGGTCCATCGGGATGCCGAGGTCGACGAGCACGCGGTAGAGGCTTTCCATGCCGCGGTGCTGGCCGCGCGCGAACTGGAGCGCGAGTTCGTAGGTGTCGCGGCCCTCGGTGAGCGAGTGGGCGAACACCTCGGGGGTCGGGGTCTCGGCGCGGATGCGGCGGTAGTCCTCGGCGGTCACGTCGAACCCGGCGTGGCGCAGGATGCAGGGAATGTGCAGCAGCAGGTTCGACGACGAGCCGGTCGCCGAATGGATGCGCACGACGTTGGCGAAGTTGCGCCGGATGATCTCGGTGACGCGGAACTCGGGCTTGTTGAGCATCGCGAACAGCCGGTCGACGCCCGAGATCACCGAGGCGTCGGGCGGCAGGCCGGTGAGGAGTTCGAGCTCGGGCGGGGTGAGGCCGAAGGCCGCGAGCATGGTGCGCGAGGAGTTGCCGGTGCCGTTGAAGGCGCACACCCCGCCCGCCTCGTGGCAGGTCGCGCCGGCGAGTTCGTCGAGCAGGCGGCGCGAGAGTTCGGGGGCGATCAGGCCGAGGTTCTCGGCGCGCTTGAGGTGGCCGGCGAAGGCCTCGTCCGACGAGCACTGAAGGATGTACTTCATGTTGTCGTCGATGTCGTCGGCGAGATCGGCGTGCCCGGCTTCGCGCGCGCGCGCGGCGAGGGCGCGGAGTTCGGAGGCGGAGTCCGAGGGGATGGTGCCGCCGTGGAGGACGTGCTCGGGCGCGAACAGCGCCCACACCGGCGCCTGGTTGCCGCGCTGGGCGCGCGCGACGTCCGCCGCCGCGAGGCCGGAGAGGATCGCGGTGGGCGACTTGTCGCACCCGGCGAGGACGTAGGCGGCGTGGTAGGAATGGCCCTCGAAGGTGATGTTGACCGCCGCCGCGGTGGTGTTGCGCGAGGAGAGCGAATAGCTCTGGCCGATGTTGTTCTGCGCGGTGCCGTCGCAGATCACCGGCACTGCGAAGGCGAACGGCACGCCGCCCTGCTGCCACACCCGCGCCGCCGCCATCAGGGCGTGGCCGCGGTCGAGGAGGTGGGCGGGGTGGTCGGGCGGGCCGAGGATGATCGCGACGCGCGGGCGGTTGTCGCGCAGGCGCGCGACGACCTCGTGCATGGTGACGTTGTCGAGGAGGCTGAGCGGCGAGCCCTTCGGCAGTTCCGCGAGGGCGTCGCCGAGGAGCTTCAGCACGGTGATCGGCTGGTTCGCCAGGCCCTGGATGCAGTCGCGATAGGGGTTGTGCCGCTCGTCGATGATCGGCGGCGTGTTTCTGCCGTCCTCTACCATTCCGATACGCTCCCGTCCTCGTGCCGCCAGATCGGGTTCCGCCAGCGGTGGCCGGCCTTGGCGCGTTCGACGACGAAGTCCTCGTTGATCTCGACGCCGAGGCCCGGCTTCTCCAGCAGCGGCAGGTAGCCGTCGGTGATCTGGAGCGGGGAGGTGTCGACGAGGTAGTCGAGCACGTCGTTGCCCTGGTTGTAGTGGATGCCCATGCTCTGTTCCTGGATGAACGC
>QKGW01000532.1 GCA_003250275.1 Alphaproteobacteria bacterium | reverse complement strand
CCGTGGCGCGCACCGGCGGCGACGATCGCCCCGGTGATCGCCTCGATTTCGAGCGCGCGCCCGGCGGCGCGGTCGAAGTACATCGAGGTCCCCGCCTCGGGCGGATAGGTGAGCAGCGTCGCGAGGATGCGCTCCGCCTCGTCGTGCGCGAATTCGGCGCCGTCGGCGCGGCCCGCGGCCACCGCCTCGGCGAGGATTTGGCGGCAGAGGTCCTGGATGTCGGGGCGGCGGAACACCGCCTGGCGCAGCAGCGTCAACGCCGTCACCGGATTGGCGATCGCGTTGATCAGGAGCTTGCGCCAGCCGAGGGTGTGGACATCCGGGCTGACGAGGACACGCAGCGTCGTCCCTTCGAGCAGGTCGACGAGATCGCGCGCGTCGGCGTCCTCGCCGACCGCGAGTTCGTAGTCGCCGGCGCGGCGGAAGCGGGCGCGGTCGGGAGCGAGGCGTTCGCCGTTGTAGTAGACGATCGTCGGCACCACCCGCGCGCCGTTCACCAGCGGCGCGAGGCGCTCGGCGTGGCCGATGCCGTTCTGGAACGCAGCGACGCGGGTCTCCGGACCGCACAGGCGCGCGAGCCAGGGCGCGACCGCCTCGGTATCCTGCACCTTGGTGGCGAGCAGCACCCAGTCGACCGGCTCGGCCAGGGCGGGATCGGTGAGCGCCGCGATCGGGCAGTCGACGACGTCCTCGGGGCGCTCGACGACGAGCCGGTCGAGCGGCTTGCGCACGCAGGCGATCACGTCGTGGCGGTCCGCCGCGAGCAGACACCCCGCGGCGATCCCGCCGATGCTGCCCAACCCGACGACGGCAATGGTCTTGCGCATCGAACTCTTCCCTCACACGGCTGGAATTTGCGGCCCCGAAAGGAGCCGTCACGACTATACCCGATGCGTCTCCCCGGCGTCAGCCCGTTGCGGCGACGCACACGCGATCGCGGCCCGCGCGCTTGGCGTCGTAGAGCGCCGCGTCGGCACGCCGCAACAGGTCATCGGCGCCGCCGTCCCCGGAAATTTCCGCCACACCGGCGCTGATCGTGTGGATACGCCCATCGCCGAACCCGAGACCGCGCACGGCGAGGCGCACGCGCTCCGCCAGTGCGCGCGCGTCGTCGGCCGAGGTCTCCGGGCACAGCACCAGGAACTCCTCCCCGCCCCACCGCCCGACGAGGTCGCTGGCGCGCACCGTCTCCGCGATCACCGAGGCGATCGCGCACAGAACCCGGTCGCCCTCGGCGTGACCCTGGCAGTCGTTGATCGCCTTGAAGTCGTCGACGTCGAACATCACGATCGCGCACGCGTGCCCGTAGCGCCGCGCCCGATCGAGTTCGCGGGCGAGTTCGGCGTCGACGTGGGCGCGGTTGGACAGCCCCGTGAGCGCGTCGGTGCGCGACAGGCGCACGAGTTCGCGGTTCAACCGCTGCAGGCGCACGTGATAGACCCCACCCACCGCCACGAGCGCCGCGACCATGCCGAACAGACGCAGGGCCAGACCGTAATCGAGCCCCTCTTCCTGCACAGTGATCGTCACGTAATTGTTGATCGCGTCGTCGAGGTCCGCGCGGGAAAGCGACGCCACCCCCTGATCGAGCACCTCGCGCAGCACCGTCTCGGATTTCGCCACGCCGATGCGCAGGCGATTGACGTAATCCGGCAGTTGCCCGGCAATCTTGAGATTGAACAATCCCTCGCCGCGGATCACGTAGGCCGCAACGATCCGCGACCGCATCGTCATGTCCGCGCGGCGGTCGTCGACCCACGCGAGCGCCTCTTCCTCACTCTCGACGACGACGACGCGGAGATTGGGGTAATCCCGGCGGATCATCTCCTCCATCGCCGTTCCGGCGGGAAACACGATCGTTTCGCCCCGCAGCGCCGCGGGATCGGCGATCAGCGGGTGATCTTGGCGGGTGACGAAGACGTTGGGATCGGAGAGCACCGGCGCGGTGAAATTCAGCCAGACGTCGCGCTTTTCGGTCTGATTGAGGAAGCTCAGAATCTTGCAGCGCCCGACTTTCGAGGCGGCAAGGCTTTCCTCCCAATCGGCGGTCCGCACCAGTTCGAGAGCGATGCCGACGCGCCGCGCGACGAGGCGCAGGAGATCGGCGGCGATGCCCCGGTGAATGCCGCGTTCGTCGACCCATTCATAGGGCCGCCAATCCGAATCGACGCACATCGTCACCGGCGGCAGAGTGCGCACGTATGCGCGCTCCTCGGCGGTCAACTCCAGCGCGTCCGCGGTGGGAGCGACGACCGAAAGCATCGCTGCCGCCGCGACGCGGCGTAGCCAGATTGGAACGCGTTCCGACAGGTCCGCCACTCCCCAACACGACACGTCCTTCATCTTGCGACGGGGACGGTGGCAGATCAACCGCGCAGCCGCTGCTTTTCCTGCCGGTGCATCAGGAACCCGGCGACCAGGATCGCCACGGTGACGAGGCAGACGATGATCGTCGCGAGCGCGTTGATCTGCGGGCTGACGCCGAGGCGCACGGAGGAATACACCACCATCGGCAAAGTCGACGCGCCGGGGCCGGAGACGAAGCTCGCGATCACCAGATCGTCGAGCGACAAGGTGAAGGCGAGCAGCCAGCCCGCGACCAGCGCCGGCGCAATCACCGGCACGGTGATGACGAAGAACACCTTGGCGGGCTTCGCGCCGAGGTCGAGCGCCGCCTCCTCGATCGAGACGTCCATCTGCGAGAGGCGCGACTGGATCACCACGGTGACGTAGGCGGTCGAGAAGGTCAGGTGGGCGATGGTGATGGTGGTCATGCCGCGCGCCTCGGGCCAGCCGATGAGGTTCTGCATCGAGACGAACATCAGCAGCAGCGACAGGCCGATGATCACCTCGGGCATCACCAGGGGCGCGGTGATCAGGGTGGTGAACGCGGTGCGGCCGCGGAACTTGCCGAAGCGCGCGAGCACCAGTCCGGCGAGGCTGCCGAGCACCACCGCGCCGGTGGCGTTGAGCACCGCGATCTGGAGCGAAAGCCCGGCGGCGGAGAGGATCTGATCGTTGTGGATGAGCTCGCCGTACCACTTGGTCGAGAACCCCGCCCACACCGTGACCAGCCGCGATTCGTTGAACGAATAGACGATCAGCGAAAAGATCGGCACGTAGAGGAACGCGTAGCCGAACGCGAGGAAGGTGAACAGCAGCGACGAACGCCAGCGCCTCATGCCCTGCCCTCCTCGGTCTTCTTGCTGCTTTCCTCCTGCGCCTTCTGGAACCACACGATCGGCACCACCAGGAGCAGCAGCGTCGCCACCGCCACCGCCGAGGCGACCGGCCAATCCTTGTTGGAGAAGAACTCGGTCCACAGCACCTTGCCGATCATCAGCGTGTCCGGCCCGCCGAGCAGATCGGGGATGACGAACTCGCCGACCGCGGGGATGAACACCAGCATCGACCCGGCGATCACGCCCGGCATCGACAGCGGCAGAGTGATGGTGAGGAACGCGCGGCCCGGCCGGCAGCCGAGATCGGCGGCGGCTTCGAGCAGCGATTCATCCATGCGCGAAAGCGTCGCGTAGAGCGGCAGCACCATGAACGGCAGGTACGAATAGACGATCCCGACGAGCACCGAGAAGTCGGTGTGCATCATGTTGATCGGCTGGTCGATGATGCCGAGCCATTCGAGCAGGTTGTTGAGCAGGCCGTTGTTCTTGAGGATGCCGATCCAGGCGTAGACGCGGATCAGGAACGAGGTCCAGAACGGCAGGATGATCAGCATCAAGAGCGGCACCCGCCACTGCGTCGGCGCCTTGGCGATGGCGTAGGCCATCGGATAGCCGACCAGCAGGCAGAGCGCGGTGGCGATCGCGGCGATGCGCACCGAGTTGAGGTACGCCATCCAGTAGAGGCTGTCCTGAACGAGCAGCAGGTAGTTCTGGAAGTTGAGGCGCAGCACCATGATGCCGTCCTCGGCCCATTCGAGGAGCGGCGTGTAGGGCGGCTGCGCGATCACCGCCTCGGAAAAGCTGATCTTGAGCACCACCAGGAACGGCAGGCCGAAGAACAGGAACAGCCAGAGGAACGGCACCGCGGTGACGAGCGCACGCCCCCAGGAGACCGTGCCCATCGCGAGGCCGCGCACGCGCACGACGAAGGGGAACCCCATCAGCCAGCGCCAGAGGTACCCGAGCAGCGTCGGGCTCGATGGCCCGGGCGGCGGCGACAGCGGCGTCGCGGAAGGGACCGTCGGCGGGATC
>QKGW01000455.1 GCA_003250275.1 Alphaproteobacteria bacterium | reverse complement strand
AAGCCGAGGCAGGCGGCAATGCGTTCGCGGTCGAGCGGCCAGCTGGTGCCGTTGAGCAC
This sequence comes from Alphaproteobacteria bacterium, assembly GCA_003250275.1. GTDB lineage: Bacteria > Pseudomonadota > Alphaproteobacteria > Rhodospirillales > Rhodospirillaceae > Oleispirillum. The sequence continues at coordinate 4,193 of QKGW01000455.1, read as the reverse complement.
GGTCGCGCCCATCGCGCAGCGGTCGATGCGGGCATAGGCCTCGCGCAGGCGGTCGGCGTCGCGCGCGAACCCGGCGGCGTGGCCGAGGAGTTGGTGGGCGTAGCTGTTCGGCTGCGCGGCGACGCCGTTGGTGTAGTTGGGAACGACGGTCTCGCGGTTGGCGGCGGCGAGCGCGACCAGGGCGGCCTGGGCGGCTGCGGTGCGCGCGACGAGGGCGAGCACCGCCTCGCGCAGCATCGCGGCGGCGAAGGTGGCGTGCATGTCCTGGCTCGACCGTCCAGCGTGCAGCAGCGTCGCTTCCGGCCCGGCGGCGGCGATCAGCAGCGGTTCGAACGTGATCACGCGGTTGGGACGGGGTGCGCCGGGGCGGTCGCCGTCGGCGAGCACCCGGGCGATGCCGCGGGCGATGCCGGGCGCGAGGGCTTTGTCGAGCAGGCCCGTATCGGCGTTGATCACCGCGGTGGCCTTGTTGATTTCGCCCAGCCAGAAAAATTCGTCACGCATCAACGCAGGGAGTCCTCGTCGGTTCGGGGGATGGCGCGGCGCGCTGCCGCGCAGGAGCGGGAACGGAGGGGCGAACCCCTCCGTCCGGCGGCGAGTCTAGCTCACTTGGTGGTCTTGAGCAGCTTGTTGAAGTCGGCGTCGAGCTTGGCGAGGGAGCCGTCGATATGGTCGCGGCGCGCCTTGACCCAGGCGTCGGTCTCGGCGATCTGCGTGTTGGCTTCCTTGAGCATCCGTTCGACCTCGGCGGGCTGCGGGCCGCCGACGGTGGCGCGGTTGTTGACGATCGCGACCGGGTCGAGGGTGGAGCGGAACTCCGCCTCGCTCATCGGCAGTTCGCCGCTCTCGTTGAAGTCCTTCACCGCGTTCTTGTAGATCCGCTTGGCCTCGGCGTAGGGGAAGTCGAGCGGCTTGATGTTGTTCTGCTTGGCGTAGTCGACGACCTCGGAGGCGAAGTGGTGGCCGACGCGGAAGGGCAGCTTGTACTTGCGCATCAGCACGTCGGCGAGTTCCTGCGAGGCGGTCCAGTCGCTGTTGAGTTCCTCGAGCGCGCGGTCGGGGCGGATCACCAGCGAGTTGAGGATCTTGTCGAAGCTCTTCAGCACGCCGAGCGCGGTCTCGACCATCTCGGTGTTGTCCTTGACCTCCTTGGGGTCGGGCATTCCGGGGGTGATGTTGTGCATCCGCATCGTCGCGGCCATCGCGAGGCCGATCGCGGTGGAGGCGTCGCGGCGGGTGTTGTTGAGGATGCCCGGATTGCGCTTCTGCGGCATCGCGGAGGAGACGTAGGTGGTGTCCTTGCCGACCTGCAGCAGGATCCACGGCCGCGCCTGGGCATACTGGGTCATCATGTCTTCGATGAAGTTGCCGACGTGCAGCGACACGCTCGAAATCACCTGACCGACCTCGACCGGCTCGTCCATCGAGGAGATCTGCGAGGCGTCGTAGGCGTTGTCGACGATCGCGGCGAAGCCGAGGTAGTCGGACATGCGCTTGCGGTTGAGCGGCCAGCTGGTGCCGTTGAGCACGGTGGTGCCCATCGCGCAGCGGTCGATGCGGACGTAGGCCTGGCGCAGGCGCTCGGCGTCGCGGGCGAGGCCGGCGTAATGGCCGAGGAGCTGGTGAGCGTAGCTGTTCGGCTGCGCGGGGACGCCGTTGGTGTAGTTGGGCACGATGGTCTTGACGTTCTTCTCGGCGAGCTTGACCAGCGACTTCTGCGCGGCGGCGAGCGCATCGGCGAGGTCGAGCACCTGGGCGCGGAGGATCGCGGCGCGGTAGGTGGCGTGCATGTCCTGGCTCGACCGCCCGGCGTGCAGCAGCGTCACCTCGGGGCCGGCGGCCTTGATCAGGAACGGCTCGAAGCGGATCACCGCGGAGGGACGCGGACCACCCGGTGCGTTGCCGTCGGCCAGCACCTTGGCGATGCCCTTGGCGATCTCGGGCGCGAGGGCTTTGTCGAGCAGGCCTTCGTCGGTGTTGATCACCGCCGTGGCCTTGTTGATTTCGCCGAGCCAGAAGAACTCGTCGCGCTTGGCGGCGGCGTCTTCGGCCGAGGCGGGGGTGGCGAGGCACAACGCAAGCGCGGCGGCGGCGACTGCCGGGCCGCGGACCCGAAGTTTCGACATCTGCGTCCTCCGAAAATTTTTTGTTTGGATGCGGTTACGCCGGGCCAGGCAAGGTCCGGTTACTTGCGTTCGGCGACGATGTGGCGCAGCAGGTCCGCGAACGCGGAGAAGCGCGTCACTTCCTCGAAGCCGTGTCGGTCGAGAATCAGGTAGGCGTCGGCGCAGAGGTCGAAGACGTAGAGGTCGTCCTCCGAGCGGCCGACGACGAGGCGGCACTGCATCTGGTCGAACTTGGCGTGGTAGCTGTCGTTGATCTCGGGGAGCGCGGGGACCACCGAGTGGTCGCGGTCGAGCACGATGCGCTCGCTGCCGAAGATCTCGATGCCGTTCCAGACGAAGCCGTTGGCCTGCGCGAGGAACTCGGCGAAGTCGCCGGGGAGGGGTGGGGCCTCGATGTCGTCGAGGGTTTCGGCGATGCGGGCGAGGGCTTCCGCATCGGCGCCGGGGGCGACGAACGGGGCCTTGTCGTCGAGGCACAAGAGGGTGCGCATCGGCACGGGAACCTCCCCTCACGTTGCGGCGCCGAGTATACACCCGCGCCGCGCCGCTCGCGAGTCGGCTAACGCGCCGAAAAAGGGGGTGATTTTTCGCCCCGCCGATCCCATCATGATGAACAGCGAAACCAATTCGGAAGCGTCATCATGTTGAAGCGATGGCTCGGTATCGGCGCGGGGGCACTCGCCGCGCTCACCGCCGCCTGCGACGGCGCGCCGACGACGCAGCAGGTCTACATCAAGGACCAGGGCGTCCTGAGCTACCTCCAGTACGCCGCGGTTCAAGGGCCGATGCTGGTGGTCGTGCACGGCAACCCGTTCGTCACCTCCAAACCCTTCCTCGATAAAGTCGTCGCGGCGGAGCTGGAGGCCAGCGTCACTTATCTCAAGGGCGTCCACTTCACCACCGATCCGGCACTCGCGTTCAAGCCCGAGTACCGCATCATCCTCGTCCTCGGCGGCACCGCCACGGTCGACGGCAACCGCCTCTGCGCCGGCGATCCGCCCGCGCTCGACGAGAAGGCCGACCCGATCCGCATGACCGCGGTGTTCTGCCACCGCGACGACATGTTCTCGTGGGTCTCGGGCTCGATCGGCGCGCGCTCGACGCCGGAGGACGACCGGTTCCGTTCGTGGATCCGGCTGATCGGAAGGGACCTACTCAACCCGGGGTGATGGCGCTCTGGATGGCCCTTGAGCCGGATGTCTGATCCGGCGGGGGAACCCCGTCCAGAGCGCGAATTCAACCGAGTCGCCCATGCCTTGACGCATCGATGTACGGCGGTCCATTTTTGCACGGACCAACCGACGAGCCATTCATGACCCAAACACCCGAGATCAAGTCCCTGGGCGACGCCGCGATTTCCATCGAGTTCGGCACCGCCATCGACGCCGACGTCAACGCCCGCGTGATGGCGCTCTACGCCGCGCTCGAATCCGCGCGGGCGCAGGGCGCGCTGCCCGGCATCGCCGAGACGGTGCCGTCGTTCCGCGCGCTGGCGGTGCACTACGAACCGCTGCGCATCTCCCGCAACGAGGTGGAGGCCGCGCTCGCGCCCTACATCGCCGCCGCCGAACCCGAGGCCCGCGTCGGCCACGCCTGGGTGCTGCCGGCGTGCTACGCGGGCGCGCACGCCCCCGACCTCGCCGACGTCGCCGAGCGCACCGGCCTCACCCCCGACGAGGTGGTGAAGCTCCATACCGGCGCGGAGTTCCGCGTCTACATCCTCGGCTTCGTGCCCGGTTTCGCCTACCTCGGCGGCGTGCCCGAGGTGCTGCGCCTGCCGCGCCGCACCAGCCCGCGCACCGCGGTCCCCGCTGGGTCGGTGGCGATCGCGGGCGAGATGTCGGGCGTCTACCCGCTCGAAAGCCCCGGCGGCTGGCACCTCCTCGGGCGCTGCCCGGTGCCGATGTTCGATGCGAACCGCGACCCCGCGGTGTTCCTCAGCCCCGGCGACCGGGTGCGCTTCGCCGCGATCGACGCCGCCGCCTACGACGCGATCATGGCCGACGCCGCGGCCGGGCGCTTCGACGTTTCGACCCTGCGGGCGGAGGACTGACGATGCCGAACATC
>QKGW01000255.1 GCA_003250275.1 Alphaproteobacteria bacterium | reverse complement strand
AATCCACGCCCGCCGCTGAAGCCGCGGAATCCCCCGGCGCCGCCGTTGAAGCCGCCCGCGCCGCCGCGCCCGCCGCCGAATGCGGAGGCGATCGTCTCGTTGCCGTCGGCGTCGATCTCGCCGCGGTCGAAGCGGGCGCGCTTCTGCGCGTCGCCGAGAATTTCGTAGGCCTTGTTGATCTCCTTGAAACGCTCCTCGGCCTTGGGATCGTTCGGGTTGCTGTCGGGGTGCGCGGTGCGCGCCTTGCTGCGAAACGCCTTTTTGATCGCGGCGGCGTCGGCATCGCGGCTCACGCCCAGCACAGAATAAGGGTCACGCGCGGCCATTCCTTGGTCCTTCTTTTTGTTCCTTGAATCGCAAGCTTCCGCGTTTCTCGCGGCTCTCTCAGATGTATGCTGTTCACGCGTTTTACGCCAGAGTCTTGCCAGCGGGAGGGATTCCGTGGAAGACTCCCCCGCCGCCGCAGCCGCGCGGCATCGTCATGAAATATCCGCGAGTGGAGCAGAGATGACCGTGTTGCCGTGGTCGGAACCCTTCGACCTCTTTGCCGCATGGATGAAGGACGCGACCGCCAAGGAGGTCAACGACCCCGAGGCGATGAACCTCGCCACCGTGGACGACCGCGGTCGGCCGTCGTCGCGCATGGTGCTGCTCAAGGCGGTGGATGCGCGCGGCTTCGTGTTCTACACCAACCTCGAAAGCCGCAAGGGGCGTGAGCTTTCCGCCAATCCGTTCGTGGCGCTGTGCTTCCATTGGAAGAGCCTGCGCCGCCAGGTGCGCGTCGAGGGGCCGGTCGAGCCGGTGAGCGACGAGGAGGCGGACGCCTACTTCGCCAGCCGCGCGCGCGGCAGCCAGCTCGGCGCCTGGGCGTCGCAGCAGTCGCGCCCGCTCGAAAGCCGCTTCGCGCTCGAAAAGCGCGTCGCCGAGTTCACCGCCAAGTTCGGTCTCGGCAAGGTGCCGCGTCCGGCGCACTGGTCGGGCTACCGGGTTCTGCCGCAGCGCATCGAGTTCTGGACCGACAAGCCGTTCCGCCTGCACGAGCGCCTCGTCTACACCCGCGGCGGCGATACCTGGACGCTCGAGAAACTCTACCCCTGAGGCCCGCCCATGGCGGAAAGCACGGTTTCGCAGACCAACCAACGCCTGATGCGGCTCGCTACGCTGGCCGCAGTCGCCACCGCGTCGACTCTGATCGTGGTGAAGCTCGGCGCGTGGGTGTTCACCGGCTCGCTCGCGCTGCTCGCCAGCCTCGTCGACTCGGGGCTCGACGTCGCCGCGTCGCTGGTCAGCCTGATGGCGGTGCGCCACGCGCTTCAGCCCGCCGACATGGAACACCGCTTCGGCCACGGCAAGGCGGAGTCGATCGCGGTGCTGGCGCAGGCGGCGTTCATCGGCGGTTCGGCGCTGTTCCTCGGGCTTGAGGCGGTGCGGCGCTTCGCCTCGCCGACGCCGGTTTCGCGCGGCGAGGTCGGCATCGCGGTGATGGTGTTCGCGATCGCGATGACCATCGCCCTGGTGTTGTTCCAGCGCCACGTCGTGCGCAAGACCGGCTCGATCGCGATCGCGGCGGATTCGGCGCACTACACCGGCGACGTGCTGGTCAACGGCAGCGTGATCACCGCCCTGGCGCTCGGTTCGGTGCTCGATTGGCCGTGGATCGACGCCGCCTTCGCCCTCGGCATCGCGGTCTACCTCGCGCGCAACGCCTGGAGGCTCGGCCTCACCGCGTTCGACCAGATCATGGACAAGGAGATGTCGGAAGCGGCGCGGACGTGCATCGCCGACATCGCCCTTGCCGAACCCGGTGCGCTCGCGATGCACGATCTGCGCACCCGGGTGTCCGGCCCGAACCTCTTCATCCAGCTGCACATCGAGGTCGACGGCGCGCTCACCCTCAATGCCGCCCACGACATCGCCAACCGCATCGAGATCAAGATCACCGAGGCGTTCGTCGGCGCGGAGGTGCTCGTCCACCTCGATCCCCTCGGCGTCGAGGAGCCGGTCGCATACCCCGCCACGCTCGACCGCGTGGTTTCGTCGGAACTCGACGAAGGGTCGCCTCTCTGACGATTTATCCTATTGTTCCGGCGTGAAATTTCCTCGCTGGAATCCCATCTCATAGGGTAAAATCATCGCAGTGGCCCAGACGGGCGGATCTTCCCGCCGCGGGCCTCCTGCCGGGAGGGAAAAACATGACCATCAAGGACATCCTCGTCTATCTCGACACCGGCGCGGCCTGCGCGGAACGGGTCGACGTAGCCCTGCGCATCGCCAAGCAATACGACGCCAAGCTGATCGGCCTGTTCGTGCGCTCGCTGCCCTACGTTCCGCACTTCGTCGCGGCGCAGATCGGCCCCGACATCTACGAAACCCAGAAGCGCGTCGCCGAGCGCGAGGAGATGCTGGTCCGCAAGGCCTTCCTCGACCGTTGCGCCGCCGCCGGCCAGTCCGGCGAATGGCGCTGCGACGAGGGCGACATGACCGAGGTCGTGTGCCTGCATTCCAAGTACGTCGATCTCGTGGTGATCGGCCAGTTCAACCCCGATGACGACCATCGCGAAGGCGAGCTCGGGATGGCCGACAACGTCGTCATCGACGCCGGACGGCCGGTGCTGGTGGTGCCCTACGCGGGCAGCTTCCCGACCCTCGGCACCAAGGTGATGCTGGCGTGGAACGCGAGCCGCGAATCCGTGCGCGCCGCCCACGACGCGCTGCCGTTCCTCAAGCGCGCGAACTCGGTCGAGGTGGTCGCCGCCAATCCGCAGGAGTCGGAAGGCGTGCACGGCGACATCCCGTGCGCCGCGATCTGCGGGCACCTCTCGCGCCACGGCGTGCCGGCGGTCGCCAAGACCGTTTACGCCGAGGACATGAACGTCGGCGCGATGCTGCTCTCGCGCGCCGCGGACGACGGCATCGATTTGATCGTGATGGGCGCCTACGGCCGCTCGCGCTTCCGCGAACTGGTGCTCGGCGGCGTCACCCGCCACCTTCTCAACAACATGACCGTGCCGGTGCTGTTGTCGCACTGACGCCGAGTCGCTCTATCTGGACAGACCAGACGCGCCGGGTTTCCGCCCGGCGCGTTTTTTGTGTGAATTACGGCCTGTAAACCCTGGGAAAAATTGTGGTCATATCTATATTGTAAGTAGGGGAGGGTGATGTACCATTCTCCTAATGGGATCCGAAGGGGTCCGCCTGAAGGCGCGAAAAAGGCGCCAAATCCGCCGGAGCGACGGACAAAGCGCCTACGGAGGATCGAAACATGAAGATTGGGATTTTCGGAGCGGGTGCGGTTGGTGGTTTTCTTGGTGCCAAGTTGGCCGCCGCGGGGGAAGACGTTCATTTCGTCGCGCGCGACAATCAGATGAAGGCCATGCGCCTTTCCGGGCTCGTGGTGAAGAGCGAGGCCTTCGGCAATACCTACATCCCCAAACCCCAAGTCACGGACGACCCCGAGGAAATCGGCGCGTGCGACGTGGTCTTCCTCACCGTCAAACTCTATGACACCGACGCTGCAATCAAGCAGATGGAGCCGATGGTCGGTGCCGGAACTCTCCTGATTTCGTTGCAGAACGGCCTCACCGCCCACGAGCCCCTGATGAAGGCGTTCGGCGAGGAGCGGGTGCTGGGCGGCGTCGCCTACACCATGGCCTACATCGAGACCCCCGGCGTGATCCACCAGATCGGCCGCTGGGGCCGGTTCGTCTTCGGCCGCTTCGCGCCGGGTGCGACCGCGCGCGGCGAGGCGATGGAAGAGAACGCCCCGCAGCTGCGGGCCGAGATGCTCAAGAACGTGATGATCGACGCCGGGCTGGAGGCCACGGTGAGCGACGACATCAAGACCGAGGTGTGGAAGAAGTTCGCCTACCTCGCGCCGCTCGCGGGCGTTGCCGCGCTGCTGCGCCGCCCGCTCGGCGACATCCTCGCCGACCCGGACGCGAAGGCGATGCTGGAGGCGGCGATCACCGAGGTGGTCCAGGTCTCCTCGAAGTACGGCGTGAAGTTCGACTCGGGCCTCAAGGAGAACATCATGAAGATGTTCGCGACGATGCCGCCCGAGATGGGGACCTCGATGCTGGTCGACATGCTCTACGGCAAGCGCCTCGAGGTTCCGTGGCTGTCGGGCACGGTGAGCCGCTACGGCCACCAGGCCGAGGTTCCGACCCCGACCCACGACGCCATCTATTCGGCGCTCAAGCTCTGGGCCGAAGCCGCCTGAGCCGTGCCGCGATCCAAGAAAAAAGGCCCCCGGA
>QKGW01000361.1 GCA_003250275.1 Alphaproteobacteria bacterium | reverse complement strand
CTTCGTCGTTTCCGATTTCTCGGTGCGGGTGGTCTACGAGAACTCCCACACCGCCAAGCCGATGCTCTACAAGGTCGCCGCCGCCTGGGGCCACCACGAGGGCTCGCTGCTGCTGTGGGCGACGCTGCTGTCGCTGTTCGGCGGGCTCACCGCGTTCTGGCGGCAGGGGTTGCCCGCGCCGATGCGCCTGCGCGTGCTCGCGGTGCAGGGGCTGCTGTCGTTCGGCGTGGTCGCGTTCGTGGTCCTCACCTCCAACCCGTTCGACCGCCTGCTGCCCGCGCCGATCGAGGGACGCGGCCTCAACCCGCTGCTCCAGGACCCCGGCCTCGCGTTCCACCCGCCGCTTTTGTACGTCGGCTCGGTCGGCGTCTCGGTCGCCTTCGCCTTCGCCGTCGCGGCGCTGTGGCGCGGCGAACTCGGTCCGGGCTGGGCGAAGGCGGTGCGGTTCTGGACCCTGGTCGCGTGGATCTTCCTCACCGCCGGAATTTCGCTCGGCGCGGCGTGGGCCTACGCCGAGCTCGGCTGGGGCGGCTGGTGGTTCTGGGACCCGGTCGAGAACTCCGCGCTGATGCCCTGGCTCACCGCCACCGCATTGATCCACGCGGTGCGCGGCGTCGAGAAGAAGGGCGGCCTCGAAGGCTGGGTGGTGCTGCTCGCGATTTTGGGCTTCGGCTTCTCGCTGCTCGGCATGTTCCTGGTGCGCTCGGGCGTGCTCACTTCGGTGCACGCGTTCGCCGCCGATCCGCTGCGCGGCGTGTTCATCCTCGCGCTGTTCGCCGCGATCGAGGGCGGCGCGCTCGCGCTCTACGCCCTGCGCGGACACCGCCTCTCCGGGCGCGTCGCGTTCGCGCCGGTGTCGCGCGACGGCGCGCTCCTGCTCAATACCGTGCTGCTGATCGTCGCCACCGGGGTGGTGCTGTTCGGCACCGTCTACCCACTGCTCGCGGAATCGCTCGGCCTCGGGCGGATTTCCGTCGGCGCGCCGTTCTTCGACGCGACGGTGATGCCGCTGATGGTGCCGGTGGTGGTGCTGATGACCTTCGGCCCGCTGATGAAGGCGGGGCGCGACGACCTCCGCCGCCTCGGCCCGGCGTTCGCGGTGATCGGCGCGGCGGGCGCGGCGGGCGCGGCGCTCGGGTTCGTCTGGAGCTGGCCCGCGGCGGCGGGCTTCGGCCTCGCCGCGGCGGTGACCGCGGGGGTCGGCGTCGCGCTCTGGCGGAGCCGCAAGCGCTTCACCCGGCGCGGTCTCGGCATGGCGCTCGCGCACTTCGGCTTCGCGGTGGCGCTGTGCGGCATCACCGGCGGCAGCCAGCTCGCCTCCGAGGCGATCGCGCGGTTGCCGGTCGGGGGTAGCGTCGCGGTCGGCGGGCGCACCTTCACCCTTGAGGACGTGCGCGACGTGCCCGGCCCCAACTACATCGCCACGCGGGGCGCGGTGACCGCCGGCGACCTCGCCCTCGCGCCCGAGATCCGCACCTACGAAACCCCGCCGCAGACCACCACCGAGGCGGCGATCCGCTCGACCGTCCTCGGCGACACCTATGCGGTGATCGGCGACCCCGCGCCCGAGGGTACGGTGGTGCGGGTGTTCCTCAAGCCGCTGCTGCCGTGGTTGTGGGCGGGCGCGGCGATGATGTCGCTCGGCGGCGGCCTCGCGCTCACCGCGCAGGTGGTGCGTCCGCTGCGCCGCCGCAGGGAGGGCTGACCGATGCGCCGCTGGAAACTCTGGCTGCCGCTTCTCGCCTTCGTCGTGCTGCTCGGCGGCGTTGCGATGCGCATAGGCAAGACCGAGCCGCCGCTGCCTTCGCCGCTGATCGGCAAGCCGCTGCCGGCGTTCTCGCTCGCGCTGCTCGATGGCGAAGGCCGCCTCACCCCCGAGAGCCTCAAGGGCCGCGCGGTGCTGCTCAACGTCTTCGGGTCGTGGTGCGTCGCCTGCGTCGAGGAGCACCCGATGCTGCTCGAAGCGGCGCGGTCTGCCGAAATCGTCGGCATCGCCTGGCGCGACAAGCCCGAGGACACCCGCGCCTGGCTCGCCAAGCGCGGCAATCCCTACCGCACCGTCGGCCTCGACCCCGACAGCCGCGCCGCGCTCGATCTCGGCATCACCGGCGCGCCCGAGACCTTCGTCGTCGGCCCCGACGGCGTCGTCGCCGACAAGATCACCGGCGTGATCACCCCGGCGCTCTGGCGCAGCCGGATCGCGCCGCTGCTGGAGCGCCTGAAATGATCCGGCGGCTGGTTCTCGCGCTCGCGCTGATCTTCGCCGCCGCGCCGGCGTTCGCCTTCGATCCCGCCGAGGCGCTCAAGGACCCGGTGCTCGAAACCCGCGCGCGGTCGATCGGCGAGGGGCTGCGTTGCGTCGTCTGCCAGAACCAGTCGATCGAGGAATCCAACGCCGACCTCGCGCGGGCGATGCGCGTGCTGGTGCGCGAGCGGCTCGCCGCCGGGGATTCGGATTCCGAGGTGATCGGCGCGCTCGAAGCCCGCTACGGCGATTTCATCCGCCTGATGCCGCCGCTCAAGGCGACCACCGCGCTGCTCTGGGCCGCGCCGGCGCTGCTGCTCGTTGGCGGCCTCGTCGCCTGGCGGCGCGCCTTCCGCGCCCGCGCCGAGGCCGCGGGCGGCGCGCCGTTGCCGCCCGAGGAGGCCGCCGCGCAGCCGGGCACGACGACGCTCGCCATCGGCGCGGCGATCGCGGTGGTGGCGTCGGTGGCGGTCTACGCGCTGCTCGGCCATCCCGGCGTCGCCGACCAGCCGATCCGCCCGCGCCTCGCCGAACGCCTCGGTGTGTCGGAAGCGGCGATCGACGACATGCAGCGGATGGCGGGTGAGATCGAAACCCGCCTCGAAACCCATCCCGACGACGCGCGCGCGTGGCTGATGCTCGGCCGCGCCGACCGCTACCTCGGCCGCCACGCCGAGGCCGCCGCCGCGCTTCGTCGTGCGATCGCGCTCGGCGAGGCCGAGGCCGGGGTGTACGCCGATCTCGGCGAAAGCCTCGCGATCCGCGACCGCCGCGTCGGCCCCGAGGCCGAGGAGGCGTTCGCCCGCGCGCTCGCGATCGCGCCCGACGAACCGCGCGCGATCTTCTTCCTCGGCGTCGCCCGCGCCGAGGCTGGCGACCTCGCCGCCGCCGCGAAAATCTGGCGCAGCGGCGCGGCGATGCAGCCCGCCGATTCCCCCTGGCGCCGCCGTCTCACCCTCCAGGCAGATCGCGCCGAGGCCGCCCGCAAGCCTTGATCTTTGGCGCAGGCGTTGCATGTCTTTGGGCGGGGAGTTCGTGGGGCTCGTCTCGGCTATCGGAGAAGGTTACATGGCACTCGGCAATTCCAAGGCGACTTACGGCTGCGTCTCGCGCGGCATCCACTGGCTGGCGGTCTTGCTGCTCATCGCGTCGTTCACCCTGGTGTGGAGCGACCTCACCGGCTATCACAAGTCCGTCGGCGTCGCGATTCTTGCGGTGGCGGCGGTCCGCATCGTCTGGACCCTCGTCCAGCCTTCGCCCGAGGCGCTCGGCAACCTGCCGCGTTGGCAACACGTCGCCGCCAAGGCGACGCACGGCCTGCTGCTGCTGTGGCTGCTGGTGATGCCGCTCTCCGGCTGGGCGATGTCGTCCGCGGCGGGGCGTCCGACCTCGTTCTTCGGCCTGTTCAGCCTACCGCCGCTGCTCGGCCCCGACCGTGCCCTCGCCGGGCAGATCCGCGAATTCCACGAAACCGTCGCGACGCTCGGCCTGCTGCTGATCGCCGTGCACGTCGCCGCGGCGCTCTGGCACCATTACGTGGTCAAGGACGGCACCTTGATGCGCATGGTCCCCTGCCGGTTCGCCAAGTGCTCCTGCGGCGGCCACGAGCCGCGCGCGGTCGGCGCGGACGTGCCGCACGGCGGCGGGTCGCCGGAGAAGGCTTCCGGCTGCTGCGGTGGCGGCGATCCGGAAAAGCCGAAATCCGGCTGCGGCTGCGGCGGTCATTGACACGAATCGCGGCAGTGTCGGGTTCGCGACACTGCCGCTTTCGCGTAAATCCTTGAATTTCCTGAGTTCATCCTCTGGCACCTCCCTTGCTATGTAGTTTCACTACATAGCGCTATCCGGCGTTATGTAGCCGGACTGCATATCGAGGGAAGCGCCATGACCCGTACCGAATTGATCCCCCAGTTCCTCATCGCGGGGGAAAGCGTCAGCCGCGTCGGCGCCGAGCGCATCGCCCTTTTGGAAGCGGTGCGCGACCAGGGCTCGATCTCCGCCGCCGGGCGCGCCGTCGGCCTCTCCTACAAGGCCGCGTGGGATGGCGTCGC
>QKGW01000208.1 GCA_003250275.1 Alphaproteobacteria bacterium | reverse complement strand
CGAGATGGTGATGCCGGGCGACAACATCGCGATGGAAGTCGATCTCATCGCGCCGATCGCCATGGACGAAGGCCTGCGCTTCGCGATCCGCGAAGGCGGCCGTACCGTCGGCGCCGGCGTCGTGGCCTCGATCGTCGAGTAAGGCCTAAAAGGTAAAGCACTTTTCCGCGATTTTCGAATTGGCGGAAAAGTGCTTGCTTGCCGAGGGTGAGCGGGATAGTCTCGCCCGCCTTCGGAAGACGGTTTCCGTCCCGGCGATCGACGGCGCACTCGGTGTAGGGGTGTAGCTCAACTGGTAGAGCACCGGTCTCCAAAACCGGGGGTTGCGGGTTCGATCCCTGCCACCCCTGCCAGTGCGACGATACGGTTGTTGGGTTCAGCGAGAGCTTTTCCGCGCGGCGGGCGAAAGCCCGTACTCCGCGCGGCAAAACATATTTGGATGTGGTAATGGCTAAGACCTCTCCCGGCCAGTTTGTGCGTCAGGTTCGGCAGGAACTGGCGAAAGTCGTCTGGCCCACGCGCAAGGAGACGATGCTGTCGACGGTCATGGTGATGTCCATGGCGGTTGTCGCGTCGATTTTCCTGTTCCTTGTGGACACCGTGTTCTCGCTGGGTATCCAGTCAGTTCTCGGTGTGGGAGGCTAATCTGATGCAGGCGCGCTGGTACGTCGTCCACGTCTATTCTGGTTTCGAGAAGAAGGTCGCTCAGTCGATCCGCGAGCAGGCGACCCAGAAGGGCATGACCGATCTGTTCGAAGAAGTGCTGGTGCCGACCGAAGAGGTCGTCGAGGTCCGGCGCGGTTCGAAGATCAATGCCGAACGCAAGTTTTTCCCCGGCTACGTCCTGGTCAAGATGGTTCTGACCGACGAAAGCTGGCACCTCGTCAAGAACACCGCGAAGGTCACCGATTTCCTCGGCGGCCGCGGCCGCCCGGTGCCGATCACCGAGACCGAGGCGCAGCGGATCATGACCCAGGTGCAGGAGGGCGTCGAACGTCCGAAGCCCTCGGTGGTGTTCGAGATCGGCGAGCAGGTGCGGGTGTCCGACGGGCCCTTCACCAGCTTCAACGGCGTGGTCGAGGAAGTCGACGAAGAGAAGAGCCGCATCAAGGTTGCGGTGTCGATCTTCGGCCGCTCGACCCCGGTGGAGCTCGAATACTCGCAGGTCGAAAAGATCAGTTGAGTTCCCGCGCCTCCGGGCGCGGCAAACCTGCGGGAGGCCTGGCCAGGGCCATCAACCGCAGTCCTTCAACGGCGCGGGGGGAGACCCCATATACGCGCCCTTAGAGAGTGAGACAAATGGCGAAGAAAATCGCGGGCTTCATCAAGCTCCAGGTGCCGGCCGGCAAGGCGAATCCGTCGCCGCCGATCGGTCCGGCGCTCGGTCAGCGCGGCCTCAACATCATGGAGTTCTGCAAGGCGTTCAACGCGCAGACCCAGGGTATGGAGCCGGGTATGCCGGTTCCGGTGGTGATCACGGCGTACTCCGACCGTACCTTCACCTTCATCACCAAGCTGCCGCCGATCAGCTACTACCTGAAGAAGGCCGCCGGCCTTCCGAAGGGCAGCCAGACCCCCGGCCAGTCCGTCGCCGGTAAGGTGACCGAGGCGCAGATTCGCGAGATCGCTTCCGCGAAGATGCCCGACCTCAACTGCCACACCGTCGAAGCGGCCATGGAAATGGTTCGCGGTTCCGCCCGTTCCATGGGCCTTCAGGTTGCGGAGTAAGGCATCATGGCAAAGCTCGGAAAGCGTTTGACCGCGGCCTATGAAGGCATCGACCGCGACAAGTTTTACTCCCTCGCCGAGGCCGTCGCCCTGATCAAGGGCCGCGCCAAGACGAAGTTCGACGAGACCGTCGAAGTCGCCCTCAACCTCGGCGTCGACCCGCGCCACGCCGACCAGATGGTCCGCGGCGTCGTGTCGCTGCCGCACGGCACCGGCAAGACCGTGCGCGTTGCGGTGTTCGCCAAGGGCCCGAAGGCCGATGAGGCGAAGGAAGCGGGCGCGGAGCTCGTCGGCGCCGAAGACCTGATGGAAATCATCCAGGGCGGCCAGATGGACTTCGACCGTTGCATCGCCACCCCGGACATGATGGGCATCGTCGGCCGTCTCGGTAAGGTGCTCGGCCCGCGCGGCCTGATGCCGAACCCGAAGCTCGGCACCGTCACCATGAACGTCGCCGAAGCGGTCAAGGCCGCGAAGGGCGGTCAGGTGCAGTTCCGCGTCGAGAAGGCCGGTATCGTGCACGGCGGCGTCGGCCGCGTCTCGTTCTCCGAGGCGCAGATCGCCGAGAACGTCAAGGCGTTCGTCGATGCGATCAACAAGGCGAAGCCGTCGGGTGCCAAGGGCGTGTACCTGAAGAAGATTTCGCTCTCGTCGACGATGGGCCCGGGCCTCAAGGTCCAGGTTTCCGACGTCGTCGCCTGAGCGGCGTGAATTCCGGTTCCGGGGCTTCGGCCCCGGCGTCGGGTGAAGGGGGAAACCCCTTTCAGTACCTGTCCGAGACCGCAGGCGCCGTCCATCCGGGACGGTTTAATGGTTCGCCACCTGCGCAGACGGGAGAGCAAGTTTTTACGGAGTGGCGACACTCCCAAGGCTTGAACTTTCGTGGGCAGGTTCGTCCAACCCGGCAAGGCCGCGCGAGCGGCGGCGTCGGGGAGCCGATCCGGGGTGGAAGCCTCGGGTCAACATACGGAGACGAAAGTGAACCGAGAGGAAAAATCCGAACTGGTGCGTTCGCTCAACGCGCTGTTCAACGAGGTTTCGCTCGTCGTCGTCACCCAGTACAAGGGTCTGACGGTCGAGGAGATGACCAACCTCCGCGGGCAGATGCGCGCGGCCGGCGCCGGCTTCAAGGTTACGAAGAATCGGCTTACCCGTCTCGCTCTGGAAGGCACGGATTTCGAAGGCACTGCCGACTACTTCGTCGGCCCGACGGCGATTGCGACTTCGGTCGATCCCGTTGCGGCCGCCAAGGCTGCCGTCGAATTCGCGAAGAAGAACGACAAGCTGGTCATCGTCGGTGGCTCGCTCGGCACCACGGTCCTGGACGCGAATGGGGTCAAGGCCCTCGCGACCATGCCGTCGCTGGACGAGCTGCGCGGCAAGCTGATCGGCCTGATCCAGGCCCCGGCCACCAAGGTGGCGGGCGTGGTCCAGGCTCCGGCTGGCCAGTTGGCGCGTGTCTTCGCGGCCTATGCCGACAAGGGCGCCGCGGCGTAATAAGCGGTTTTTCTCTGCATATCTAAACGTTCAAGCCTGACAAGGATGATTTGAAATGGCCGATCTGAACAAGCTCGTCGACGAGCTCTCCGCCCTCACCGTCATGGAAGCCGCCGAGCTCGCCAAGCTTCTCGAAGAGAAGTGGGGCGTCTCCGCCGCCGCTCCGGTCGCCGTTGCCGCTGCCGGCCCGGCTGCCGCTGCCGCTCCGGCCGAAGAGCAGACCGAGTTCGACGTGATCCTCGCCAATGCCGGCGAGAAGAAGATCAACGTGATCAAGGAAGTCCGCGCGATCACCGGCCTTGGCCTCAAGGAAGCCAAGGACCTGGTCGAAGGCGCTCCGAAGACCGTGAAGGAAGCCTGCTCGAAGGACGAGGCCGCCGAGCTCAAGAAGAAGCTCGAAGAGGCTGGCGCCACCGTCGAGCTGAAGTAAGACGTAAAACGCACACGCGTGCGTTTGCAAATCTTGGGTCGTCCCGCACCGCGAAGATCGCGGTGCGGGTCGACCCGTCTGCGCTTCCCGTCGCCATGCGTGCGTGGCGATCGGAAGCGTAGGCTTTCCGCCCCTCCCGGGGCGGCGGGATTACCGGGCGGCGCCAGCCGTCCGAGGCGCGGGGCGCATGGTGTGCTCGGCGAACGAATGTGTGACGTGCATAAGGAGCGGCGATGTCGGGCTCTCTGACGGGTTGTAAGCGGGTGCGCCGGAGTTTCGGACGGATTCCGTCCGTGGCGACCATGCCGAATCTGATCGAAGTTCAGAAGAACTCCTACGACCAATTCCTCCAGATCGGCACTCCGCTGGCGCAGCGGCAGGACTCCGGCCTTCAGGAAGTTTTCAAGTCGGTCTTCCCGATTAAGGACTTCACCGGCCGTGGCGAACTCGAATTCGTCGGCTACGAGCTCGAAACGCCGAAGTACGACGTCGACGAGTGCCAGCAGCGCGGCATGACCTTTGCCGCGCCCTTGAAGGTGACCCTGCGCCTGGTGGTGTGGGACATCGACGAGGACACCGGCGCGCGGTCGATCCGCGACATCAAGGAGCAGGACGTCTACATGGGCGACATGCCCCTGATGACCTCCAAGGGCACCTTCATCATCAACGGCACCGAGCGCGTCATCGTCTCCCAGATGCACCGCAGCCCGGGCGTGTTCTTCGACCACGACAAGGGCAAGACCCATTCGTCGGGCAAGTTCCTGTTCGCCGCGCGGGTGATCCCGTACCGCGGTTCCTGGCTCGACTTCGAGTTCGACGCCAAGGACCTCGTCTACGTGCGCATCGACCGCCGCCGCAAGCTGCCGGTGACGACGCTTCTCTACGCGCTCGATTCCGCTGCCACCGCGGACCGCCGCCGCGCGCTCTCGGAAGAGAACAAGAAGCTCGACCCGGCGGAAGCCGAGGGCATGTCCTCCGAGGAAATCCTCGGGACCTTCTATCAGCGCATGGTGTTCACCCGCGATGCCGAGAGCTGGTGCACCAGCCTCGACGCGCAGAGCCTGCGCGGCCTGAAGCTCGACTACGATCTCGTCGACGCCGACAGCGGCGAGGTTCTCGTCGAAGCCGGCAAGAAGATCACTCCGCGCGTGCTGCGCCAGGTCACCGACAGCAACGCGACCCGCGTGCGCATTCCGTCGAGCGAGCTGATCGGCCGCTTCGTCGCCGAGGACGTGATCAACGAGGATACCGGCGAAGTGCTGGCGGAAGCCGGTCACGAGCTTACCCAGGCGGTGCTCGACGCGCTCGCCGAGGCCGGGATCATCGAGGTTCCGGTGCTCAAGATCGACAGCGCCAACGGCCCGTACCTGCGCAACACCCTCGCCGCGGACAAGAACTCCTGCCGCGAGGAAGCGCTGGTCGACATCTACCGCGTGATGCGTCCGGGCGAGCCGCCGACCCTCGAGACCGCCGAGGCGCTGTTCGAAGGCCTGTTCTTCGATAGCGAGCGCTACGACCTCTCGGCCGTCGGCCGGGTGAAGATGAACGCGCGTCTCGACCTCTCGACCGACGTCGCGCCCGAGAGCCTGCGCGTGCTCCGCAAGGAAGACATCCTCGCGATCCTCCGCGTGCTCCTCGACCTCAAGGACGGCAAGGGCGAAATCGACGACATCGACCACCTCGGCAACCGCCGTGTGCGTTCGGTCGGCGAGCTGATGGAGAACCAGTACCGCATCGGTCTGCTCCGCATGGAGCGCGCCATCCGCGAGCGGATGAGCTCGGTCGACATCGACACGGTGATGCCGCACGACCTCATCAACGCCAAGCCGGCCGCCGCCGCGGTGCGCGAGTTCTTCGGTTCCTCGCAGCTCTCGCAGTTCATGGACCAGACCAACCCGCTGGCGGAAATCACCCACAAGCGCCGTCTCTCGGCGCTTGGCCCGGGCGGTCTCACCCGCGAGCGCGCGGGCTTCGAGGTGCGCGACGTGCACCCGACCCACTACGGCCGCATCTGCCCGATCGAAACGCCGGAAGGCCCGAACATCGGTCTGATCAACTCGCTCGCCACCTTCGCGCGGGTGAACCAGTACGGCTTCATCGAGACCCCGTACCGCCGCGTCGTCGACGGCCACGTCACCGACGAGGTGGTCTACATGTCGGCGATGGAGGAGGGGCGCTACCACATCGCGCAGGCCTCCGCTCCGGTCGACGAGGCGGGCAAGTTCACCGACGACCTGCTCCCGGCGCGTAAGGCCGGCGACGTGCTGATGGTTCCGGCCTCCGAGATCCAGTACATGGACGTCTCGCCGAAGCAGCTCGTTTCCGTCGCCGCGGCGCTCATCCCATTCCTCGAGAACGACGACGCCAACCGCGCGCTGATGGGCTCGAACATGCAGCGTCAGGCGGTGCCGCTCCTCAAGGCCGAGGCGCCGTTCGTCGGCACCGGCATGGAGGCCGCGGTGGCGCAGGACAGCCGTGCGGCGATCGTCGCGCGCCGTTCGGGCCGGGTGCAGCAGATGGACGCGACCCGTATCGTCATCCACGCGGTCTCGGAAGAGACCGGCGCGGCGGATACCGGCGTCGACATCTACACCCTGGCGAAGTTCCAGCGCTCGAACCAGTCGACCTGCATCACCCAGCGTCCGCTGGTTCAGGTCGGCGACTTCGTGAAGAAGGGCGACATCATCGCCGACGGTCCGTCGACCGAGATGGGCGAGCTCGCGCTCGGCCGGAACGTGCTCGTCGCGTTCATGCCGTGGAACGGCTACAACTACGAGGACTCGATCCTCATCTCCGAGCGCATCGTGCGCGATGACGTGTTCACCTCGATCCACATCGAGGAGTTCGAGGTCATGGCCCGCGACACCAAGCTCGGCCAGGAGGAAATCACCCGCGACATTCCGAACGTCGGCGAAGACGCGCTCAAGAACCTCGACGAGGCGGGCATCGTCTACATCGGCGCGGACGTGAAGGCGGGCGACATCCTCGTCGGCAAGGTGACGCCGAAGGGCGAAAGCCCGATGACGCCGGAAGAGAAGCTGCTCCGCGCGATCTTCGGCGAAAAGGCCACCGACGTGCGCGACACCTCGCTCCGCGTCCCGCCGGGCGTGACCGGCACGATCGTCGAGGTGCGGGTGTTCTCGCGCCGCGGCGTCGACAAGGACGAGCGCGCGATGGCGATCGAGCGTCAGGAGATCGAGCGTCTCGCGAAGGACCGCGACGACGAAAAGGCGATCCTCGAGACCTCGTTCAACCAGCGTCTGCGCGACCTCCTGATGGGCCACGAAGTCGTCGCCGGTCCGAAGGGGATGAAGGCGGGTGAGATCGTCTCCGACGCGCTCCTCGCCGATTGGACCCCGGGCCAGTGGCGTCAGATCGCCGTCACCAGCGACGAGATCATGGGCCGCGTCGAGGTGCTCAAGCGCCACTTCGAGGACACCGTCCAGAAGTTGCAGGAGCGCTTCGAGAACAAGGTCGACAAGCTCCAGCGCGGCGACGAGCTGCCGCCTGGTGTGCTCAAGATGGTCAAGGTCTTCGTTGCGGTGAAGCGCAAGCTGCAGCCGGGCGACAAGATGGCCGGCCGTCACGGCAACAAGGGCGTGATCTCGCGCATCCTGCCGGTCGAGGACATGCCGTACCTCGCCGACGGTACGCACATGGACATCGTGCTCAACCCGCTCGGCGTGCCGTCGCGTATGAACGTCGGCCAGATCCTCGAGACCCACCTCGGCTGGGCGGCGGCCAACCTCGGCCGTCAGATCGGCCAGATGGTCGACCAGGTGCAGGCGGGTAAGGCGGCTCCGGCGGCCCTCCGCGAGAAGATCGAGACCGTCTACGGTCCGACCCACACCAAGGAGGACCTTGCGCCGCTCGACGATGCTTCCCTTATCGACATGGCGAAGTATCTCAAGAACGGCGTGCCGATGGCGACGCCGGTGTTCGACGGCGCCAAGGAAGCCGACATCGTCGAGATGCTCGAACTCGCGGGCCTGCATTCCTCCGCGCAGTCGCAGCTCTACGACGGGCGTACCGGCGAGCCGTTCGACCGCAAGACCACGGTCGGCTACATCTACATGCTGAAGCTGCACCACCTCGTGGACGACAAGATCCACGCCCGGTCGATCGGTCCGTACAGCCTCGTCACCCAGCAGCCGCTGGGCGGTAAGGCGCAGTTCGGCGGTCAGCGCTTCGGCGAAATGGAAGTGTGGGCGCTCGAAGCGTACGGCGCCGCATACACCCTGCAGGAAATGTTGACGGTGAAGTCCGACGACGTGTCGGGCCGGACCAAGGTCTACGAGGCGATCGTCCGCGGCGACGACACCTTCGAGGCGGGTATTCCGGAATCGTTCAACGTTCTGGTCAAGGAAATGCGGTCGCTCTGCCTCAACGTCGAGCTGAGCCAGCGCGACTTCTAAGAAGGCCTATTTCGTTCCGGGCGGTCCGCCGCCCGGAACCGCCGACCGTCGGATTTTTTAGCGCATTCCAAGGAGCGCAGTGGCATGAACGAACTTACCAAGATTTTCGGCCAGGTGTCGGGCACGCAGTCGTTCGATCAGATCGAGATCGCGATCGCGTCGCCGGAACAGATTCGCGCCTGGTCCTTCGGTGAGATCAAGAAGCCGGAAACCATCAACTACCGCACCTTCAAGCCGGAGCGCGACGGCCTGTTCTGCGCCCGCATCTTCGGTCCGATCAAGGACTACGAGTGCCTGTGCGGCAAGTACAAGCGCATGAAGTACCGCGGCATCATCTGCGAGAAGTGCGGCGTCGAAGTCACCCTCTCGAAGGTGCGCCGCGAGCGCATGGGCCACATCGAGCTCGCCGCCCCGGTGGCGCACATCTGGTTCCTGAAGTCGCTGCCGAGCCGCATCGGCCTGATGGTCGACATGACCCTCAAGGATCTCGAGCGCGTCCTCTACTTCGAGAACTACGTCGTCGTCGAGCCGGGCCTCACCCCCTTGAAGCGCCTCGAGCTGCTCTCCGAAGAGCAGTACCAGATGGCGGTCGAGGAATACGGCGAGGACAGCTTCCGCGCCGGCATCGGCGCCGAGGCGTTGCGTGAGATCCTCAGCCAGATCGACGTCGAGGAAGAGCGCAAGACTCTGCGTACCGACCTGCGCGAGACGACCTCGGAAGCCAAGCGCAAGAAGCTGATCAAGCGCCTGAAGGTGATCGAGGCGTTCTGCGAGAGCAACACCCGCCCCGAGTGGATGATCCTCGAGGTGATCCCGGTGATTCCGCCGGAGCTGCGCCCGCTGGTGCCGCTCGACGGCGGCCGCTTCGCGACCTCGGACCTCAACGACCTCTACCGCCGCGTGATCAACCGCAACAACCGTCTGCGGCGTCTGATCGAGCTGCGTGCGCCGGACATCATCATCCGCAACGAAAAGCGCATGTTGCAGGAGGCGGTCGACGCCCTGTTCGACAACGGCCGCCGCGGCCGTGCGATCACCGGCGCCAACAAGCGTCCGCTCAAGTCGCTCGCCGACATGCTCAAGGGCAAGCAGGGCCGCTTCCGTCAGAACCTGCTCGGTAAGCGCGTCGACTACTCGGGCCGTTCGGTGATCACCGTGGGTCCGGAGCTCAAGCTGCACCAGTGCGGCCTGCCGAAGAAGATGGCGCTCGAGCTGTTCAAGCCGTTCGTCTATTCCAAGCTCGAGCTCTACGGCATCGCCACCACGATCAAGGCGGCGAAGCGCATGGTCGAGAAGGAGCGTCCGGAGGTTTGGGACATCCTCGAAGAGGTGATCCGCGAACATCCGGTGATGCTCAACCGCGCGCCGACGCTGCACCGTCTGGGCATCCAGGCGTTCGAGCCGACCCTGATCGAGGGTAAGGCGATCCAGCTGCACCCGCTCGTCTGCACCGCCTTCAACGCCGACTTCGACGGCGACCAGATGGCGGTCCACGTGCCGCTCAGCCTGGAAGCCCAGCTCGAAGCGCGCGTGCTGATGATGTCGACCAACAACATCCTCAGCCCGGCGAACGGCAAGCCGATCATCGTCCCGACGCAGGACATCATTCTCGGCCTCTACTACCTCTCGATGCAGGGCACCGGCGAGGTCGGCGAGGGCATGGCGTTCTCGAACCTCAACGAGATCCGTCACGCGCTCGACCACAAGGTCGTCTCGCTGCACGCCAAGATCCAGGCGCGCGTCACCCACTACACCGACGCGGGCGAGCTGGTCACCAGCCGCATCGAGACCACTCCGGGCCGGATGATGATCGGCGAACTGCTGCCGCGTCACCCGCAGGTGCCGTACTCGGTGGTCAACCGCCTGCTCCGCAAGAAGGAGATCGGCGACGTCATCGACACCGTGTACCGTCACTGCGGCCAGAAGGAGACGGTGATCTTCGCCGACCGCGTGATGAAGCTCGGCTTCCGCGAGGCCTGCAACGCCGGCATCTCGTTCGGCAAGGACGACCTCGTGATCCCGCCGTCGAAGGAAGGCATGATCCATGCCACCGAGACCCAGGTGAAGGAGTTCGAGCAGCAGTACCAGGACGGCCTGATCACCAAGGGCGAAAAGTACAACAAGGTGGTCGACGCCTGGTCGGCTTGCACCGACAAGGTCGCCGACGAGATGATGAAGGAAATCTCGCGCATCGAGGCGGGCGCCGGCATCAACTCGGTCTACATGATGGCCCACTCGGGCGCCCGTGGTTCGGCGGCGCAGATGAAGCAGCTCGCGGGTATGCGCGGCCTGATGGCCAAGCCCTCGGGCGAGATCATCGAAACCCCGATCATCTCGAACTTCAAGGAAGGCCTCACCGTTCTCGAGTACTTCAACTCGACCCACGGTGCGCGTAAGGGCCTCGCCGACACCGCGCTCAAGACCGCGAACTCGGGTTATCTCACCCGCCGCCTGGTGGACGTCGCGCAGGATGCGATCATCACCGAGGGGGATTGCGGCACCGAACGCGGCCTCATCGCCACCGCGGCGATCGAGGGCGGCAACGTCGTCGCCTCGCTCGGCGAGCGTATCCTCGGCCGCACCGCGCTCGAGGACGTGCTCAACCCGGCCGACGACGAAGTGCTGGTGAAGAAAGGCGAGCTGATCGACGAAAAGGACGTGGTGCGGATCGAGGCCGCCGGCATCGAGAGCGTGCGCATCCGTTCGGTGCTCACCTGCGAGACCGAGGTCGGCATCTGCGGCAAGTGCTACGGCCGCGACCTCGCGCGCGGTACTCCGGTCAACATGGGCGAGGCGGTCGGCGTGATCGCGGCCCAGTCGATCGGCGAACCGGGCACGCAGCTCACCATGCGTACGTTCCACATCGGCGGCGCGGCGCAGCGCGGCGCGGAAGTCTCGTCGATCGAAGCGCCGTACGACGCTCCGGTGCGGATCGAGAACCGCAACGTGGTGGCCAACTCGGAAGGCGTCGCGGTGGTCATGGGCCGCAACATGGAGCTGGTGCTGCTCAGCGCCACCGGCCGCGAACGCGCCCGTTACCGCGTGCCCTACGGCGCGAAGCTGCTCATCGAAGACGGCGCCAACGCCGAGAAGGGGCAGAAGCTCGCCGAGTGGGATCCCTACACCATGCCGATCGTCACCGAGCGCGCGGGTGTGGTGACCTACGTCGACCTCATCGAGAACATCTCGATGAAGGAAGTGATGGACGACGCCACCGGCATGACCAGCCGCGTCGTCACCGACTTCAAGCAGACCGGCAAGTCCGCCGACCTCAAGCCGCGCATCACCCTGCGCGACGAGGCGGGCGAGGTGGTCGCGCTGGCGACCGGCCAGGAAGCCCGTTACTTCCTCTCGGCGGACGCGATCCTCTCGGTCGAGAACGGCCAGACCGTCCACGCCGGCGACGTGCTTGCGCGTATCCCGCGCGAAGGTTCGAAGACCCGCGACATCACCGGCGGTCTGCCGCGCGTGGCGGAACTCTTCGAGGCGCGCAAGCCGAAGGACTACGCGATCATCGCCGACTTCGACGGCCGCGTGGAATTCGGCAAGGACTACAAGAACAAGCGCCGTCTCCTGGTGGTGCCGGAAGAGGGTGATCCGATGGAGTACCTGATTCCGAAGGGCAAGCACGTCACGGTGCAGGAAGGCGACTACGTGCGCCGCGGCGACGCCCTGATGGACGGCAACCCGGTGCCGCACGACATCCTTCAGGTGTTGGGCGTCGAGGCGTTGGCGAACTACCTGATCAAGGAGATCCAGGACGTCTATCGTCTGCAGGGCGTGAAGATCAACGACAAGCACATCGAGGTGATCGCCCGCCAGATGTTGCAGAAGGTCGAGGTCACCGAGCCCGGCGACACCACCTTCCTCACCGGCGAACTCGTCGACCGCTTCGACTTCAAGGCGGAGAACGAGCGCACCGAGAAGGACGGCGGACGTCCGGCGACGGCGAAGCCGGTTCTGCAGGGCATCACCAAGGCGAGCTTGCAGACCCACTCGTTCATCTCGGCGGCGTCGTTCCAGGAGACCACCCGCGTGCTCACCGAGGCGGCGGTCGCCGGCAAGGTGGACAGCCTCGTCGGTCTCAAGGAGAACGTCATCGTCGGCCGCCTGATCCCGGCGGGCACGGGTTCGGTGATGAGCCGCCTGCGCCGTCTCGCCGCCGAGCGCGACCGCGAGGCCCTGCCGAACGAGGACGGGAACGCCGCGGTCGAGGGCCCCGAGGCGGGCACTCCGGCCGCCGAATAAGCCCTTCTGAAATCCCGATTTCGGGGATGCCGCTCCACCTTGGAGCGGCATCTTTTTTTGCCGGATTTCCGGGCCGATTCAGCGGTTGACGGGGGGGAGGGGAATACGTATAGTGCGCCCCTCATTCGGACGGCTCCAACCGTCTCGGGCGCGGAACTGCCGGGGTTACCCCGGAAAGCCGCCCGTCCAAGACACCCGGGTCCGGAAGATTGTTGATGGAAATCGGCCATTTGTGGCCATCTCTCTTCCCTTTCAACGCACCTTAGGGGCCGCGCTGAGAGGGGGTTTTGTTCTCCGGATCCGCGAGGAATCGTGCGGTCTGGAGGGCTTTTGCGTATCGAGTGATATAGAGAAATAGGGAACGCTCTATGCCGACGATCAACCAGTTGATTCGCAAGCCGCGCGAGCCGCAGCTGAACCGTAACAAGGTTCCGGCTCTGCAGGCCTGCCCGCAGAAGCGCGGTGTTTGCACCCGCGTCTACACCACCACTCCGAAGAAGCCGAACTCGGCGCTGCGTAAAGTCGCGCGCGTGCGGCTCACCAACGGCTTCGAGGTGACCAGCTACATTCCGGGTGAAGGTCACAACCTTCAGGAACACTCCGTCGTGATGATCCGCGGCGGCCGTGTGAAGGACCTTCCGGGTGTGCGCTACCACATCATTCGCGGCACTCTGGATACCCAGGGCGTCAAGGACCGCCGTCAGCGCCGTTCGAAGTACGGCGCGAAGCGTCCGAAGTAATATCGATTATAGAGGTCAAGGAAGATGTCTCGTCGACACGCAGCAGTTAAGCGCGAAGTACTGCCGGACGCAAAGTTCGGTGACCTCGTCCTGGCGAAGTTTATCAACAGCGTCATGAAGGACGGCAAGAAGGCGACTGCGGAGCAGATCGTCTATGGTGCTCTCGATCGTATCTCGGCCAAGACCGGCAACGATGCGGTCAAGACCTTCCACGAGGCCCTCACCAACGTCAAGCCGGCGATCGAAGTTCGTTCCCGCCGCGTCGGCGGTGCGACGTACCAGGTCCCCGTGGAGGTTCGTACGGAGCGCCGTCAGGCCCTCGCCATCCGCTGGCTGATCGAATTCGCCCGCAAGCGCTCGGAAACCACCATGATCGACCGCCTCTCGGGCGAGCTCATGGATGCCGCCAACAACCGCGGCGGCGCCGTGAAGAAGCGCGAAGACACGCATCGCATGGCCGACGCGAACAAGGCCTTCTCGCACTACCGCTGGTAACCCAGAAGACCAGGATCGACGATCATGCCACGCCAGACCCCGCTTGCAGACTACCGTAACATCGGCATCATGGCTCACATTGATGCCGGTAAGACGACGACCACGGAGCGCGTGCTCTATTACACCGGCCGGTCCCACAAGATCGGCGAGGTGCATGACGGCGCCGCGACCATGGACTGGATGGAACAGGAACAGGAACGCGGTATCACGATTACCTCGGCCGCGACGACCTGCTTCTGGAAGGACCATCGCGTCAACATCATCGACACCCCCGGCCACGTCGACTTCACCATCGAAGTGGAGCGCTCGCTCCGCGTTCTCGACGGTGCGGTCGCGGTGTTCGACTCGGTTGCCGGCGTTGAGCCGCAGTCCGAGACCGTGTGGCGCCAGGCCGACAAGTACCACGTTCCGCGCATCTGCTTCGTCAACAAGATGGACCGCATGGGCGCGAACTTCTTCCGTTGCGTCGACATGATCGTCGACCGCCTCGGCGCGACCCCGCTGGTGATGCACCTGCCGATCGGTTCGGAGTCCGAGTACGCCGGCCTCATCGACCTGGTGATCATGAAGGCGATCATCTGGAAGGACGAGAGCCTCGGCGCCGAGTTCGAGTACCTCGACATTCCGGCCGAGTACGCCGAGCAGGCCGCGGAATACCGCGAGAAGCTCGTCGAGACCGCGGTCGAGGCCGACGACGACGCGATGGAAGCGTACCTCGAGGGCAACGAGCCCGACGAGGCGACCCTCAAGGCGTGCATCCGCAAGGGCGCGATCAGCATGAAGTTCGTGCCGGTCCTCTGCGGCTCCGCGTTCAAGAACAAGGGCGTCCAGCCGCTCCTCGACGCGGTGGTGGATTACCTGCCGAGCCCGCTCGACGTTCCGGCGATCAAGGGCGTGCTGCTCGACGGCGAGACCCCGGTGGAGCGTCACTCCTCGGACGACGAGCCGTTCGCGGCCCTCGCGTTCAAGATCATGAACGACCCCTTCGTCGGCTCGCTGACCTTCGCCCGCGTCTACTCGGGCAAGCTCGAGAGCGGCTCCTACGTCCAGAACACGGTGAAGGAAAAGCGCGAGCGCATCGGCCGTATGCTGCAGATGCACGCGAACAACCGTGAAGAGGTCAAGGAAGCCTACGCCGGCGACATCATCGCTCTGGTCGGCCTCAAGGACACCACCACCGGCGACACGCTCTGCGTGGCGACCGATCCGGTGATCCTCGAGCGCATGGAATTCCCGGAGCCGGTGATCGAGGTCGCGGTCGAGCCGAAGACCAAGGCCGACATGGAAAAGATGGGTCTCGCGCTCGCGCGTCTCGCGGCCGAGGATCCGTCGTTCCGCGTCACCACCGACCAGGAATCCGGCCAGACCGTGATCAAGGGCATGGGCGAACTGCACCTCGAAATCATCGTCGACCGTATGCGTCGCGAGTTCAAGGTGGATGCGAACGTGGGCGCGCCGCAGGTTGCGTACCGCGAGACCATCTCCAAGACCTACGAGATCGATTACACCCACAAGAAGCAGTCGGGTGGTTCGGGTCAGTACGCGCGCGTCAAGCTCGTCTTCGCGCCGGGCGAGCCGGGCACCGGCTTCGTCTTCAAGAGCGAGATCGTCGGTGGTTCGGTGCCGAAGGAATACATTCCGGGCGTCGAAAAGGGCCTCAACAGCTCGCTCGATAACGGTGTGATCGCGGGCTTCCCGGTCACCGACTTCACCGCGAAGCTCGTGGACGGCGCGTATCACGACGTCGACTCCTCGGTGCTCGCCTTCGAAATCGCGGCTCGCGCCGCGTTCCGCGAAGGCATCGCGAAAGCCGGTCCGAAGCTCCTCGAACCGATCATGAACGTCGAAGTCGTCACCCCTGAAGAGTACATGGGCGACATCATCGGCGATCTGAACAGCCGTCGTGGTCAGGTCAACGGCATGGACAGCCGCGGTATCGCCCGTGTGGTGACCGCTCACGTCCCGCTGGCCAACATGTTCGGCTACGTCAACACCCTGCGCTCGATGTCGCAGGGGCGCGCCCAGTACACGATGATCTTCGATCATTACGCGGACGTGCCGAGCAACGTGGCCGACGAAATCCGTGAAAAGATGGCCGGTTAAGACAACAAGACGATTTGACGGAGACTGAAAATGTCCAAGGAAAAGTTCGAGCGGAATAAGCCGCACTGCAACATCGGCACGATCGGCCACGTTGACCACGGCAAGACGACGCTGACGGCTGCGATCACGAAGGTGATGGCGGAAGCGGGTCGCGCGAATTTCAGCGCGTACGAC
>QKGW01000206.1 GCA_003250275.1 Alphaproteobacteria bacterium | reverse complement strand
CTGGTGCTGATGGTGCGCGAGACGCCCCTGCACTTGGGGCACATCCGCGCGATGGCCGCTGTGACCGAAATCGGCGCGATCGTCGCGCCGCCGGTACCCGCATTCTATCACCGCCCGAAGTCGATCGACGACATCGTCGACCACGGCGTCGGCCGCGTGCTCGACCTCTTCGGGCTCGACACCGGCAAATTGAAGCGCTGGGGCCGCGACGTCGGCCCGAGACCTCAGGAAGTCTAGGAAAAGTAGGAAGGTACAATTTGTTGTAAGGAGACGATCCATGTCACTCGGATCCGGAATCATCGACGACCTCACCCAACCCGCGCCCGCCTCCGCCATCGGCACCGCATGGCAACTGTTCACCGACCAGGTGATGGGTGGAGTCTCCACGGCCACGATGCACCGCGAAATGGTGCACGGCCGCAACGCCATTCACATGCGCGGCGACGTCAGCCTCGACAACGGCGGCGGCTTCGTGCAGGTCTCGCTCGACCTTGCGCCGGAGGTGTACGGCTTCGCGGGGTGGAAGGGCCTCGCCCTCGACGTCTACGGCAACGACGAAACCTACGAGGTGCGCCTGCGCACCACCGATCTCACCGAAAGCTGGCAGTCCTACCGCCAGGCCTTCGAGGCCCCGCCCAAATGGCGGACCGTGCACCTGCCGTTCGCGGACTTCACGCCGCATCGCACCGACAAGCCCTTCAACCTCGAGAACATCCGCCGCCTCGGGATCGTCGCGGTCGGACGCGCGTTCGCCGCCGACCTCGCGATCGGCGGCGTCAGGCTTTACGGCTGATTTCAGAGGTCGCCGACGTAAGTCCCCAGCCCCCGCGCGGTGTGCACCAGCGGATCGCGCGGATCGAGCTGGCGTGCGCCGACCGCGACGATGTCGTCGATCGAAACGTCCATCACGCCGCGGTCGCGCCACGCCACCATGCGCCCGAACCGCCCGCGCGCGGCGAGATCCACCGCGTGCACGCCGAAGGCCGAGGCGAGCACCCGGTCCGACGCCGAGGGCGTGCCGCCGCGCTGCACGTGGCCGAGCACGGTGACGCGGGTTTCGGTCTCCATCCGCTTGGAAATCTCCTCGGAGAGATAGAGCCCGATGCCGCCGTAGCGCTTCTGACCGTCGGCCATGCGCATCGTCGCCGGGTCGCCGTCCTCCATCTTCACCCCTTCGGCGACCACCACGAGGCCGTGGCGGCGGCCTTCCTCGTGCACCGCCTTGAGCTTGGCGACGACCTGATCGAGGGTGTAGGGGATCTCGGGGATGAGGATCACGTCCGCCCCGCCCGCGATACCCGAGTGCAGCGCGATGTGCCCGGCGTCACGCCCCATCATCTCGCAGATCATCACGCGGTGGTGCGAGGCGGCGGTGGGCTGCAGGTGGTCGAGCGCGTCGACGCACACGCGAATCGCCGAGTTGAAGCCGACCGCGGATTCGGTGAACGGCACGTCGTTGTCGATGGTCTTGGGGATGCCGATCATCGGGATGTCGCCCTGGCGGCAGAGACGCCGGAGAATCGCCTGGGAGCCGTCGCCGCCGATCACGATCAGGCAGTCGAGCCCGAGCTCGCGCACGCCGTCGATGAAGTCCTGCGAGCGGTCCTGCACCGAACCGTCGGGCATCGGAAAGGCGAAGGGATCGCCCTTGTTGGTGGTGCCGAGCATGGTGCCGCCCATGCGCAGCACGGTGCCCGAAAACACCGAGAGATCGAGCTTCACGTATTGCAGCGGCCGCGTCATCAGGCCGAGGCTGCCGTCGGAAATCCCGAGCACCTCCATGTTGTAGGCGCGGACCGCGCGGGATACCACGGCGCGGATCACCGCGTTGAGGCCGGCGCAATCGCCGCCGCTGGTCAGGACTCCGATACGCTTGACGACGGACTTGGGCATAAGCATTCCTCTCGGATCGATGAAAATTTTGCTGCCCCCGGACGAGGCTATTCGTACCCCCGGCCCGGAAAATCTGCTATCCTCTGCATCTTAGAACATTTTACCGATTTGGGGACGATGAACCTTTCGGAAGACGACATCCGCCGCCGGCTCGAAGCCCTCCGCCTCGAGCACCGCGATCTCGATGATGTGATTCTGCGCCTGGAGGTGGAAACCGCCGCGAACCAGCTGCAGGTCCAGCGGCTCAAGAAGCGCAAGCTCGTGCTGAAGGACGAAATCGTGCGTCTTGAAGCACTTATGTACCCCGACATCATCGCCTAAAACGTCCCGAAACGGGTGTTCCGTCGCATATCGTTATGCACTACACTCGCCGCTCCTGATTTGGAGTGTTTGGAAACTAGGGGACGTCATGACCCAGCCATCCGTGGGCATCATCATGGGCAGCCAGTCCGACTGGGAAACCATGCGCCATGCCGCCGATACCCTCGACGCCCTCGGCGTCGCCTGCGAGACGCGCATCGTCTCGGCGCACCGCACCCCCGACCGCATGGCTGAATACGCCCACACCGCGCGCGACCGCGGTCTCAAGGTGATCATCGCGGGCGCGGGCGGCGCCGCGCACCTGCCCGGCATGACCGCGGCGATGACGCCGCTGCCGGTGCTCGGCGTGCCGGTGCAGAGCCACGCGCTCAACGGCATGGACAGCCTGCTCTCGATCGTGCAGATGCCGGGCGGCATTCCGGTCGGCACGCTCGCGATCGGCAAGGCCGGCGCGATCAACGCGGCGCTGCTCGCCGCGGCGATCCTTGCGCTCAACGACGCGGCGCTCGCCGAGCGCCTCGACGCCTGGCGTGCGCGTCAGACCGACAACGTCGCGGTGGCCCCGGTCGATCCGGTTGCGGTTGGTTCGTAAGGTAGAGGAAAGCGTTTCGCGATGAGCACAGAGTCCACGCCGGTGATCCCGCCGGGATCGACGATCGGCATTCTCGGCGGCGGTCAGTTGGGGCGCATGACTGCCCTCGCCGCCGCCCGTCTCGGGTACCGTTGCCACATCTACTGCCCCGAGCCGGACGCCCCCGCCTTCGCCGTCGCCGCCGCGTCGACCTGCGCCGCCTATGACGACGCGGCCGCGCTCGACGCCTTCGCCGACGCGGTCGACGTGATCACCTTCGAGTTCGAGAACATCCCCGCCGCCTCCGCCGAGCGCCTCGCCGCGCGCGCGCTGGTGCGCCCGTCGTGGACGGTGCTCGAAACCGCGCAGGACCGCGTCGTCGAAAAGAAATTCTTCGCCGGCATCGGCGCGGGCACCGCACCCTGGCGCCAGATCGACGATCTCGGAAGCCTCGAACGCGGCATCGCCGACCTCGGCTGCCCCTGCATCCTCAAGACCCGCACCCTCGGCTACGACGGCAAGGGCCAATTCCGCATCGACAAGCCCGCCCAAGCCGCCGAGGCGTGGGAGGCGATCAAGGGCGCGCCCGCGATCCTCGAAGGCTTCGTATCGTTCCAGAAGGAAGTCTCGGTGATCGTCGCCCGCTCGCCGCGCGGCGAGGTCAACGCCTTCGACGTCGTCGAGAACGTCCACGTCGACCACATCCTCGACACCACCCGCGCGCCCGCGCAGCTGCCGTCCGAGCTGGCCGAACGCGCCGCCGCGATCGCGCACGCCGCCGCCACCGCCCTCGGCCTCGAAGGCCTGCTCGCGATCGAGATGTTCGTCGACTTCGACGGCCACGTGCTGGTCAACGAAATGGCGCCCCGCCCGCACAACTCCGGGCACTGGACGATGGACGCCTGCATCACCGACCAGTTCGAACAGTTCGTCCGCGCGGTGTGCAACCTGCGCCTCGGCTCCACCGAGCGTCACAGCAACGCCGAGATGAAGAACCTCCTCGGCCGCAGCATCGACCAGTGGAACGAAATTCTCTCGGACCCGAAGGCCAAGCTACACCTCTACGGAAAGCTCGAAGCCCGCGACGGCCGCAAGATGGGCCACGTCACCCGGGTATTTCCGCGCTGGAAAACGGATTCGAAATAAGCCTATAACTCTACAGCTTCCTTAGCCATCGCCGGGCGGAAGCTACGCCTTCGGGGGAATGGCGCAACCGGGTCGGGGCACGTGGATTTTCTTCTGAACTCCCTGAACATGTCGCTGGAAGAACTGCTGCAATCCTGGGGATATGTGGCAATCCTGATCGGCACGTTCCTGGAGGGCGAAACCATCGTCATCTTCGCAGGCGTGTTCGCCTCCCAGGGCATGATGTCCCTGCCGTGGGTGTTCACCTTCGCGCTGTTCGGCACCTTCTTCGGCGATCAGGTCTACTTCACCATCGGTAAGCGCTGGGGCTCGCGGCTGCTCTATTCCCACCCCACGCTCAAGCGCAAGACCCGCTCGGTGTTCCGCCTGCTGAAGAAGTACGAGACCGGCTTCATCCTCTCGTTCCGCTTCGTCTACGGCCTCCGCAACGTCTCGCCGTTCGTGATCGGGATGAACGGCATCAGCCACCCCCGCTTCGCCGCGCTCAACTTCATCGCGGCGTTCGTCTGGGCGACGATCTTCGCGGGCGGCGGATACGTCCTCGGCAAGACCCTGGAGAGCTTCATCGGGCGGCTGCACGGCGTGATTCTGCTCGGGATTCTCGGCTTCGTCGCACTGCTCAGCGTGATCAGCGTGGTGATCAACCGGATGCGCGGCAACCGCGATCCGCGGATCCAGCGCCTGCGCCGCATCCAGGCGATCCGCCAGGGTCGGCGGGCCGCCGCAGCCACGGCGGAAAAGTGAAATCGAGCCGCCCCTTGACACGTCAAATCGTGGCGATTACGACTTCACAACCAACCACCGATATGCTACCTAGTGCGCCCTGAGCCGGAACCACGGGCCGCGTAGGTGGCCGTTTCGGTACACAGGATCGAAGCATTGGTAGAACCGGCAGGCAGCGACCCCGGACGTCGCGCCGCCCCCAACCGGAGGATAGTCAGATAGTTCACGTTCTCGTTCGCGACAACAACGTCGACCAGGCCCTGAAGGCGCTCAAGAAGAAGATGCAGCGCGAGGGTGTTTTCCGTGAGATGAAGCTGCGCCGCAACTTCGAGAAGCCGTCCGAGCGCAAGGCTCGCGAGACCGCTGAAGCCGTGCGTCGCGCCCGCAAGCTCGAGCGCAAGCGTCTGGAGCGTGAAGGCTTCTAACGAAGCCTCATCCAGGTTTTGCCAATGCCCAGGCCCGACCTTCTGGTCGGGCCCGATTTTTTGTGTCTACTTCCTGCCGCGCTCGGTAGCGAACACCGCAAGCGCGATGCACGGCAGCGCAAGCCCCGCCAGCGCCGTCGCCCGCCAGCCCCAGTGGGCGTAGACCCAGGCACCGAGCGCCGACCCCACCGCCCCACCGGCGAAGAACATCGCGATGTAGAGGCCGTTGAGGCGGCTGCGCAGCTCGGGCTTGAGGCCGAAGATCACCCGCTGCCCGGCGACGAGGTTCGCCGACACCCCGAAATCCACCACGATCGCCGCCGCGGTCAAAAGACCGATGGCGAGCGCCGAACCGTCGTCGACGATCAGCGCGAGACCGAACGCCGCCGCCACGGTCAGCATCGCCGCCGCCGAGAGCGCGCCGATGCGCCCGGTATCGGCGATCCGCCCGGCGATCGGCGCGGACACCGCACCCGCCACCCCGGCGAGCGCGAACAGCGCGATGCCGCCCTGCGAAAGCCCGTAGGCGGGTGACGCGAGGTGCAGGGGTGCGGCGGTCCAGAACAGGCTGAACGCGCCGAACAGGCACGCCTGATAGAGCCCGCGCCGACGCAGCACCGAGGTGCCCGCGATCAGGTACGCCATCGACGCGAGCAGCGAGGCGTAGGAGAGCTGCGCCATCGGCCGCCGCACCGGCAGCCCGACGGCGAGCAGCACCGCGAGCGCCGCCATCAGCACCGCCGAAATCGCGAACACCCAGTGCCACGAAAGGAACTCGGCGACGAAGCTCGCGAACGGGCGCGCGAGCATGATGCCGAGCAGGAGGCCCGACATCACGTTGCCCACCACCCTGCCCCGCACCGCCTCGGGCGCGAGGTGCGCGGCGAACGGCACGAGGATCTGCGCCGAGACCGAGCACAGGCCGATCGCGAGCGCGGCAGCGAGGAACACCGTGCCGTTGCCCGCCACCGCGGTGGCGGCGAGCGCGACCGCGCTGGCGGCGACGATGGCGACGATCAGGCGGCGGTTTTCGAGAAGATCGGCGAGCGGCACCAGCAGCAACAGGCCGAGGCCGTAGCCCACCTGCGCGACGGTGACGATCACCCCCGCCGAGGCCGCGGGCAGGCCGAGGTCGGCGGCGATCGGGCCGACGAGTGGCTGAGCGTAATAGAGGTTGGCGACGATCGCGCCGCACGCGACGGCGAGCAGCAGCACGATCCACGGCGAAGGGTTGGTCTCGGACAACGGCGGGACTCCGGCGACGAAAAAAGGCGGCCCGCGAGGGCCGCCCCGTTGATGTTGGGTGAGAGGTTTCCGGGCGTTAGAGGGCCTGGACGATTTCCTCGGTCATCTTCTTGGCGTCGCCGAACAGCATCATGGTGTTGTCGGCGAAGAACAGCGGGTTCTCGACGCCCGCGTAACCCGAGGCCATCGAACGCTTCACGAACAGCACGGTCTTGGCCTTGTCGACCTCGAGGATCGGCATTCCGTAGATCGGGCTGGACGGGTCGCTCTTGGCGGACGGGTTGGTCACGTCGTTGGCGCCGATGACGTAGACGACATCGGCGGTCGAGAACTCGTGATTGATCTCCTCGAGCTCGAACACCTCGTCGTACGGCACGTTGGCTTCCGCCAGCAGCACGTTCATGTGGCCGGGCATACGGCCCGCCACCGGGTGAATCGCGTAGGAGACGGTCACGCCTTCCTTCTTCAGCGTGTCGGCCATTTCGCGGAGCGCGTGCTGCGCCTGCGCGACCGCCATGCCGTAGCCGGGGACGATGATCACCTTCGAGGCGTTCTTCATGATGAACGCGGCGTCGTCGGCGGAACCCGACTTCACCGTGCGGTCGCCCATGTCGGCTGCCGCGGCGGAGGACGAATCCGCACCGAAGCCGCCGAGGATGACGTTGAAGAACGAGCGGTTCATGCCCTTGCACATGATGTAGGACAGGATCGCACCCGAAGCGCCGACGAGCGCGCCGGTGATGATCAGGAGGCTGTTCTGCAGAGTGAAGCCGATGCCCGCGGCCGCCCAGCCCGAGTACGAGTTGAGCATCGAGATGACCACCGGCATGTCGGCGCCGCCGATCGGGATGATCAGCAGGAAGCCGAGCGCGAAGGCCAGCGCCATCAGCAGGAAGAAGCTCGCCGCGCTTTCGGTCATGGCGAAGGCGACGATCAGCAGCACCAGCAAGATGCCGAGGACGAGGTTCAGCAGGTGCTGACCCTTGAACGTCACCGGCTTGCCGGAGATCAGACCCTGGAGCTTGCCGAAGGCGATGATCGAACCGGAGAAGGTGATCGCGCCGACGGCGAGGCCGAGCGACATTTCGATCAGCGAACCGGTGTGGATGTGACCCGGGGTGCCGATGTTGTAGCTCTCGGGCGCGAGGTACGCCGCGGTCGCCACGAACACCGCCGCCAGACCCACGAGGCTGTGGAACGCGGCGACGAGCTGCGGCAGCGCGGTCATCTGGATCTTCTTCGCGATGACGAAGCCGGCCGCGCCGCCGATGGCGATGCCGATGACGATCCAGAGGTAGTTGACCACGACCGGCGAAGCGAGCGTGGTGAGGATGGCGATCGCCATGCCGGCGATGCCGTAGATGTTACCCATGCGCGCCGATTCGGGCGAGGAAAGGCCCTTGAGCGCGAGGATGAAACAGATGCCCGCGACGATGTAGGCGAGCATGGTCAAGCTTTCCGCATGCATTCTCCGGGTCCCCCTACTTCGTCTTTTTCTTGAACATCGCGAGCATACGCTGCGTCACGATGAAGCCGCCGAAGATGTTGACGGAGGCCAGGATCACCGCAAGGAAGCCCATCACCTGCGAAGCGGAGAAGTGCGCCGGACCGGCGGCGATCAGCGCGCCGACGATGATCACCGACGAGATCGCGTTGGTCACCGCCATCAGCGGCGAATGCAGAGCCGGAGTGACGCGCCAGACCACGTAGTAGCCGACGAACACCGCGAGCACGAAGATGGTGAAGAGATACCAGAACGGCCCGACGGCGTGTTCCGGCGCGGGAGCCCCGGCGCCGACCACGGCGGTCACGGTCGAGGCCGCCTGATCCGCCAGCGCACGCGCGGACACGGCGATCTCGTTCGCCTTCTCCGCGATCATGCCGGCCTGTTCAGCGAGATTTTCCGCAGCCATCACTTCCCTCCTTCGGCGGCGAGGGCCGGATGCACGAGCTTGCCGTCACGGCTGATCATCGTGCCCTGGACGAGTTCGTCCTCCAGGTTCGGCTTGAGCGTCTTGGTTTCCTTGTCGATCATCGTGGACACGAAGTTCCAGATGTTCTTGGCGTAGAGCATCGAGGCGTCCGCGGCGACGCGGCCGGGCACGTTGGCGTGGCCCATCAGGGTGACGCCGTGCTTCTTGACGATCTTGCCGTATTCGGAGAGCGGGCAGTTGCCGCCCATTTCGACGGCGAGGTCGACGATCACCGAACCCGGCTTCATCCCCTTCACCATCTCCTCGGTGATCAGCACCGGCGCGGGCCGACCCGGGATCAGCGCGGTGCAGATGATGATGTCGGCCTTGGCCGCCTGCTCGGCGGTCGCCTGGGCCTGCTTCTTCTTGTATTCGTCGCCCATTTCCTTGGCGTAGCCGCCGGCGGTCTCGGCGCTCTTCATCGCCTCCTCGTCGACGACGACGAACTTGCCGCCGAGCGATTCCACCTGCTCCTTGGCCGCAGCGCGCACGTCGAAGGCATAGACGACGGCGCCGAGGCGCTTGGCGGTGGCGATCGCCTGGAGACCGGCGACGCCCGCGCCCATCACCAGCACGCGGGCGGGCGGAACCGTACCGGCGGCGGTCATCATCATCGGCAGCGCGTGATTGAATTCCGCGGCGGCGTCGATCACCGCCTTGTAACCGGCGAGGTTCGACTGGGAGGACAGCACGTCCATGCTCTGGGCGCGCGAGATGCGCGGCATCAGTTCCATCGCGAAGGCATCGACGCCCTGATCGGCGAGCTTTTCGCAATAGTCCTTGCTGGTCAGCGCCGACAGCACCGAGAACAACGCCGTCCCCTTCTTCAGGTGGGCGATCTCGTCGGTGCCTTCGTCGGCGGTCATCGGGCGCGCGACCTTGAGAACCACGTCGGCGTCCTTGTAGACCGCGGCGGCGGTCTTGGCGATGGTCGCGCCGGCGGCGACGAAGGCCTCGTCGGTAAAGCTGGCGGCGAGACCCGCGTCCTTCTCGACCTGGACTTCGCAGCCCAGGCCGACGAACTTCTTCACCGTATCCGGCGAAGCCGCGACCCGCGTCTCATGCGCGCGCCGCTCTTTCGGTATTGCGATTTTCATCGAGAATGCTCCCTACGTCCGCCCTCGTTCTTGTCGTGCAGTCGCCCTCGACGGACCCCCTGTGGCGGCTCCATTGCAAGCCAGACCGCCCCCATTCCGGACAGCGGACAAAGGCTTTCTCTTCGTACCAATCCCCCCCTCGCCACGCAATATCCGAGACGCTCCGGCAAGGGATAATCGCCTTTCGCAATCAGGCTTCGAGCGCCTCCAGCTCGTCGATCAATCCGGCCACCACGTCGAGGCCGATCGACCAGAACTTGGGATCGGCGGCATCGAGCCCGAACGGCGCGAGCAGCTCGCGGTGCCCCTTGGTTCCGCCCGCCCGCAGCATGTCGAGATACTTCTCGGCGAAGCCCGGATGCCCCGACTGGTAGACGCCGTAGAGCGCGTTCACCAGGCAGTCGCCGAAGGCGTAGGCGTAGACGTAGAACGGCACGTGGATGAAGTGCGGGATGTAGGACCAGAAGATCCGGTAGTCGTCGTCGAAATCGAACGCCGGGCCGAGGCTCGCGGCCTGCACCTCCAGCCAGATCTCGCCCAGGCGCTCAGTGGAGAGCTCGCCCTCGCGGCGCTCGGCGTGCACGCGGGTCTCGAATTCGTGGAAGGCGATCTGCCGCACCACGGTGTTGATCATGTCCTCGACCTTGCCGGCGAGGAGGATGCGGCGTGTCGCCTTGTCCTCGGTCGCGTCGAGCACGGCGCGGAAGGTGAGCATCTCGCCGAACACCGAGGCGGTCTCGGCGAGGGTCAGGGGGGTGTCGGACAAGAGCGTGCCCTGCGCCGCGGCGAGGCACTGGTGGACGCCGTGGCCGAGTTCGTGCGCGAGGGTCATCACGTCGCGCGAACGGCCCATGTAGTTGAGCATCAGGTAGGGGTGCGCCGAGGGCACCGTCGGATGCGCGAACGCGCCCGAGGCCTTGCCCGGCCGCACCGGCACGTCGATCCACGGCTTGTCGAAGAACGGCTGCGCGGTCTCGGCGAGCTTGGGGCTGAAGCGCGCGTACGCGCCCATCACCAGCTTCACCGCGTCGGCCCAGGCGTAGCGCTTGTTGTCGTCGCCCGGCAGCGGCGCGTTGCGGTCGGTGTGGGTGAGCTTGTCGAGGCCGAGCCACTTCGCCTTGAGCGCGTAGTAGCGGTGCGACAGGCGCGGATAGGCATCCTTCACCGCCGCCACCAGGGCGTCCACCACCTCGTCCTCGACCTGATTGGCGAGGTTGCGGCTGGACACCGGGCGCTTGTAGCCGCGGCGGTCGTCGTCGATCTGCTTGTCCTTGGCGAGCACGTTGGTGACGAGCGCGGTGACGCGGGAGTTCTCGCGCAGCACCCCGGCGATCGTCTTGCCCGCCTCGGCGCGCACGCTGCGGTCGGGGTCGGAGAGCTTGTCGAACGCCTCGGTCATCGTCAGCTCGGCGCCCTCCCAGGGGAAGCGCATCGCCGCGAGGGTCTCGTCGAACAAGCGGTTCCACGCCGAACGGCCGACCACCTCGCGCTCGTGCAGGAGGTTCTCCGCCTCGTCGGAAAGCTGATAGGGGCGGAACGCGCGGACGTGGTCGAGCCACGGCTTGTAGCGGCGGGTTTCGGGGTGTTCGAGCCAGAGCGCGATGCGCGCGTCGTCGACGCGGTTGATCTCGAGCGTGAAGAACAGGGTCTTCTGCGAGATCACCGTCGCCTTCTCGTTGATGTTCTGCTGGAAGCGCGCGATCTCGGGGTCGGTGACCGCGGTGGCGTGGCGCAGTTGCGCGTAGCTCAGGATCCGCCCGAGGATTTCGTTGATCTCCTCGTACTGCGCGAGCGCGGCGTGAAACCCCTCGCCGTCCTGCTCGGCCATCCGCCCGCCGAACGCCTCGGCGAACGCGGTCGCGAGCGCGTCGACGCGCACCAGATCGTCCTTGAGCGCGGGGCTTTCCGCACCCGGATAGAGGTCGTCGAGATCCCATCCCGGAAGCGTGGCTACGGCGTTTGCGGTCATCAAAACCTCTCGATTTTCGGTACGGGAAACAGGCGGGATCGGATGCAGGCAATATAGGCACGCAAGCGCGCGCTGCCGAGGGGCGCGGCGCGAAAATCCGCGCCCGCCGAAGAGATAGACGAACGATTTGACAGGAAAGCGCAGCCGCTCGCGGAAGCCGCGGCGGAGCGATTCAGCGCGGCGGGCGGAGCCCGCCGGTCAGCCCTGCATTCCGAGGGCGCGCTTGTAGAGGTCGAGGATCTCTTCCTGCTCGCGGTAATCGTGCTCTTCCATTTTCCGCAGACGGATGAGCTGGCGCATGATCTTGACGTCGAAACCCTGGTTCTTGGCTTCGGCATAGACCTCGCGGATATCGGCGAGGAGGTTGGCCTTGTCCTCCTCCAGGCGCTCGATGCGCATGATCAGGGACTGCAACTGCTCGGCCGCGACGCCGCCCACATCGGTGCTCATGGAAAAACCGTCCTCAATGCTCTGGTTGGAACTGCCGCCCGAAGCGGCGAGCACGCAGATTAGCGGGAGCGTTCGCGCTTCTCAACCTGCAAAGCGTCCCCTATAGTGGTTCGCCCGATCGCCCCGCCGATCGGGTGGGGAATCTGTAGAAAGCCACCAGCGCCGTGAGCACCGCCAGTCTCGAACGTCTGTCGATTCTTCTGGTCGAGGACAATCTCTATATCCGCGACATTCTCGAAAGCGTGCTCAAGCAGCTCGGCTTCGGCTGGGTCGCGACCGCGCGCAACGGCCAGGAGGCGATCGAGTTCCTCCAGATCGCAGGCAAGACCCAGGGCCAGGCCGCGGGCCTGATGAGCGTCGACATGATCCTGTGCGACCTCCTGATGTCGCCGATCAACGGCCTCCTGCTGCTGCGCTGGGTGCGGATGCAGAAGGAATCCGCCAACCGCTTCATGCCCTTCATCATGATCTCGGGCGCGGCGGACAAGGAATACGTGGAGGCCGCGCGCGACCTCGGCGTCACCGAATTCGTGGCGAAGCCGTTCTCCGCCCAGTCGATCCTCGACCGGGTGATGAAGGTGATCGAGCACCCGCGCCAGTTCGTCACCTGCTCCAGCTATTTCGGCCCCGACCGCCGCCGCAAGCAGGGCGTCCCGCCGGGCGGCATCGAGGAACGCCGCCGCCCCGGCGACAGCCACGCCACCGTCGTCTATTCCGCCGACAAGGTGGTGAAGCCGAAGTCGCAGTCCGACGTCTGGTATTTCCGCCTGCCCAACACGCTGCGCGAGAAGGTCGGCGGCGCGGGGGTCAAGGGCCCCCTCGAACTGCCGAAGTCGCTACTCGAGGAAGCCGAGACGACGCTCCAGCGCCAGGCGCTCGACTTCGCCGACTGGGCGAAGAACTACCTGACCAAGCTCTCCAAGGTCACCGAGGCGGCGCTGCTCAACCCGAACAACCGCCGCAACCACTTCCAGGAAATGAACATGGTCGCGCACGAGCTGCGCGGTCAGGGCGGCACCTTCGGCTACCCGCTGATCACGGTGTTCGCGAAGTCGCTTTACGAGGCCACCCTGCCCGGCTGCCCGGAGGACGACAGCGCGCTTTCGGTGGTCAAGGCGCACACCGACGCGATGCGCGCGGTGATCCGCGACCGCATCTCCGGCGACGGCGGCGAGATCGGCCGCGAACTCCTGAAATCGCTCAAGTACGCGATCGACCGCGCCGCCCAGCGGACTGTCTAAAAACCTTCTTCTACAGACCTTTAAATGCTTGCCGCGGGTGCCTACCTAGGGTCAGGACTCGTGCTCCCGTCGCTCGCCCCGGTGCGGCTTTCCCGCACCCCGGCAAGGGCCGCTCCGGCGGCTTTCCGTATTCCGCGGCGGGCAAGAAAGGGCCCGGCCCCAAGGGCCGCAGGCGCCCTGGCCGCCGCCGAACCTCCGACGCGACCGCGTCGCCGGTCGGCTCCTGCCAGCGCGTCGCGTCAGGATCCGACAGGGAACCGGTGCCAGACCCCAGAGGTACCATGAGACGTTTTCGACACGCTAAAATCCTCGCCACCCTCGGCCCCGCCTCGTCGTCCGAGGAGGTGATCGAGACCCTGTTCCTTGCCGGCGCCGACGTGTTCCGGCTCAACTTCAGCCACGGCTCCCAGGACGACCACCGCGCCCGCCTGGAGACCATCCGCGCCCTCGCGCGCAGGCTCAAGCGCCCGATCGGCGTGCTTGCCGACCTGCAGGGGCCGAAGCTCCGCATCGGCACCTTCGCCGAGGGAAAGGTTGCGCTCGCCGCCGGGCAGTCCTTCCGCCTCGATTTGCTCGACGCGCCGGGCACCACCGAGCGCGTGCGCCTGCCGCATCCGGAAATCTTCGAGGCGCTGGTTCCGGGCACGCACCTTCTGCTCGACGACGGACGCGTCCGCCTCAACGTCGTACACGCCACCGCCGATTACGCCGAGACCGAGGTGGTCAACGACGGTGTGCTCTCGGACCGCAAGGGCGTCAACGTGCCGGGCGTGACGCTCGACATCTCGCCGCTCACCAAGAAGGACCGCGCCGACCTAGCCTTCGCCCTCGATCTCGGGGTCGACTGGGTGGCGCTGTCGTTCGTGCAGCGGCCCGACGACATCTCCGAAATCCGCAAGCTGGTCGACGGCCAGGCGGGCATCGTTGCCAAGCTCGAAAAGCCCTCGGCGCTCGAACACCTCGACGCGATCGTCGAGCTGTCCGACGCGGTGATGGTCGCGCGCGGAGACCTCGGCGTGGAAATCCCGCCCGAGCGCGTGCCGATGGCGCAAAAGCGCATCGTCTCGACCTGCCGTGCGGCGGGCAAGCCGGTGATCGTCGCGACGCAGATGCTCGAAAGCATGATCACCGCCCCCGCGCCGACCCGCGCGGAAGCCTCCGACGTCGCCACCGCGGTCTACGACGGCGCCGACGCGGTGATGCTCTCCGCCGAAACCGCCTCGGGCGCATACCCGGTGCAGGCGGTGGAGATGATGGACCGGATCATCCAGGCGGTGGAATCGGACCCGCAATACCAGGGCATCGTCGAGGCCTCGCACCGCGACCCCGAGGCGACCTCGGCGGATGCGATCAGCGCCGCCGCGCGCCAGGTAGCGCAGACCCTCGGTGCGAAGGCGATCGCCACCTTCACCCACTCGGGCTCGACCACCCTGCGCGCCGCGCGCGAGCGCCCGATGGTGCCGATTCTCTGCCTCACGCCGAACCTCGACGTGGCGCGCCGCCTGAGCCTCGCCTGGGGCGTGCACGCGGTGATCGACAGCGGCATCACCAGCTTCACCGAGGCGGTGCAACGCGCCTCGCACGTCGCGATCCGCGACGGCTTCGCCGAACCCGGCGAACGCCTCGTCGTCACCGCGGGCGTGCCGTTCGGACGCGCGGGCACGACCAACTCTCTCAGGGTGGCGTTCGTCGAGGACGTCTGAGGCGGGAACGCTCCGCCCCATAAAGCGAAAGGCGGCCCGATGGGCCGCCTTTTTTTTCACGTCGCGCGAGCTGGGATCAGCCCTGGCGCGCCTTGAAACGCGGGTTGGTCTTGTTGATCACGTAGATACGCCCCTTGCGACGCACCACGCGGCAGTTCTTGTCCCGCGCTTTCGCGGATTTCAGAGAGTTGCGAATCTTCATGATATCCAATTCCCGATTTGGGTCATTCGTTAGAGGCGCGCACCTTACTGAGGCGGCGGGAGACTGTCAATACTTCCAATCGCTCAAAGTGCCCACCCGGCCCTTTTTCTTCTCCGCCGAGTTGGTCGCGTGGAAGCGGTAAACCCTAAGCGCGCCCGACTGCAACGCGCGCATCCGGGTCTCCCATTTGGTCAATTCGTCGAGGATGATCTCGGCGTTGAAGCGCGGCGTGACGCCGGGCTTGAGGCTCTGGCTGAAACGCCCCCAGCCTTCGAGAATGCGCGGCATCACCTCATCGGTGATGTCCTTGGCGACGTGGATGAGGAAGTTGCGCTTCTTCAGCATTCCCGCAACCTGCTGGGCGCGCAGCGGCAGCAGCTTCGGGGTTTCGCCGTCGTAGAGGCGCTTGAGGATCTCCTCGTTGCCCGAGGCCTCGCCGACGACGAAGTCGACGACGACGAGGTGTCCGCTCGGCTTGAGCCCCTCGACGAACTGGTCCGCCATGCCCTCGCGGTTGGCGGTGGCGGAGAGCGCGTTGCGGCAGAGGATCGCGTCGTAGCCCGAGGGCTTGAGCGCGAGGGTCTCGTAGTCCGCGGCGTAGAACACCGCTTTTTTGTCGAGGTCCTCGATCAGCGAACGCCG
Organism: Alphaproteobacteria bacterium; assembly: GCA_003250275.1. Classification (GTDB taxonomy): domain Bacteria; phylum Pseudomonadota; class Alphaproteobacteria; order Rhodospirillales; family Rhodospirillaceae; genus Oleispirillum. The sequence continues at coordinate 11,148 of QKGW01000206.1, read as the reverse complement.
GTTCGCCTCGGCGACCAGGGCTTCCTCACGCTCGAGACCGACGAGCCAGACGCCGAACTTGCGGGCCGGAACCGATGTCGAGCATGGTCTTGGCGGAGGTGAGCGCGCAAACGTTCATCAGCGACGCGACGTCGTCGACGTTGCCGGGCTGGATGCAGTCCTTGCCCCAGACCTCCTCGAGCACGTCGAAGCGTTCGGCCGGCCAGGTGCCGGGCTCGTAGGAGACTTCCGCCTGAACCGGCGCGGCGACGCGCGCCGGCGCCGCAGCGGGAGCCGCGACCGGCTTCGGCTTGGAGCCGGAGAGAAACCCCTTCAATCCCACCGCGCGAGCCCCCTTTGGTGAGGAATTCGGAATATTACCCAACCATAGCCCGGATCGTCACGGATTTGTGCGGTTTTTTCATGCTCACGCAGGATTCGCGGCGGAAAATCCGACGATCGACCCGACACCTTCGGTGGACGCCACGCGCCACTCGCCCGCCCACCCCGCCACCAGAGACGCCGCGAGCGCGAGCCCGACGCCGAGCACCGACGCCTCGCCGCCCGCAAGCGCGCGGGCGATGCGCGCGGCGGTGGCGCGGTTCATGCCGTCGCCGTCGTCGAGCACGATCAGCCGCCGCCCGCCTTCGCGCGGGCCGACGACGATGCGCGACTTCGGCCGCGCGCGGCGGGCGTTGTCGACGAGCGCGTTGAGGCAGAGCGCGGCGGCGCGCGGCGGCAGGTTCAGCACCGCATCCGGATTGCGCACGCGGATCAGCGGATCGGCCCAAAGCTCGGGGCGACCGCGCCGCGCGAGCGCGAGCACGTCGGCGAGCGACACCAAGCGCGGCGTCTCGACGTCGGTGCTACCGTCGAGCACGCGCGCCAGCGCCTGGACCTGCGCAAGGCGCGCCTCCATCTCGGTGAGCGCGGCATCGAGCTTGCGCGGCAGCTCGCGGCTGTCCTCGGCGACCACGCCCGGCAGCCCGAGCAGCATCCGCAGCGCCTGGAGCGGCTGGGTGAGGTCGTGAACCGCGTGGCGCACCACCACCGGAAAGGCTTTCTTGGCGGCGGCTTGCGGGCGGTTGGTCATCGGCTCACTTCCACGGGCTGAGGGCGCGCAGTTTCTCGATGCGGCGGCCGTCTTCGTCGAGCTTGATATTGTACTCCGCGGCAGCGTTTTCCCAACTGCCGTAAACCGGGTTCGGGAGCATCACCCACCGGGTCCCCCAATACCGCGCCTCCGAATCCGCCGCATGGGCGCGCTGGGCAGGGTTGACGCCGAAGTCATCGAAGAAATCGCCGAGGCTGTCGCCGACGATCTGGAGCACCCGGTAGCGCCCGGCGACCACGGCGCGGCGGCTGCCCTTGAGCACGCCCCACTCGCGATGCTCGCGCTTGAGCAGCACGGTGTCGACGTCGGCGGGCAGCTTGACCCCGAGGGCGGTCAGCGCGTCGCGGGTCGCCTCTTCCAGGCGCGCGGCACGGTTGGAGACGAAGAACGGGGTGATGCCGTGGCGTTCGAGAAAGGCGAGGTAGTCGCGCGCGCCAGGCACCGGGTCGACGCCGCGCTCCTCCACCCAGTCGGAGAAGCTCTCCGCGCTGTAGGACCGCCCGGTCGTGATCAGCCACGCCTGATAGGGGCCGGTATCGAGGATGGTGTCGTCGAGGTCGAGGATCACCGCCGGCGGCAGATCGCGCACCGGACCCGACTGTTCGAGCGCGGCGGTCCAGTCGGGATCGGCGAGCGCGGTTTCGAGCGCCGCGCGTGCGGCGGCGAACGCGCCCATCGTCACGGCGCGGTATTCGGCGCTGGTCTGCTTCCACACCAGCGCGTTGAGGCCGTCGCGCTCGGGTACCGTTCCAGCCATCGCCGGAGCCGAGGCCAAAGCCGCGCACGCCAACGCCACACCCCACCACCGCGTCATCGATTCCCCCGAGAGACGTTCCCCATCCGCCCTATAGCGCAAATCGCCCCGGGCGGCAATTCACGGTGCGGGCGGTAGCGCCTGGCGATAGTCGATCTCGCCCGCGGTCTCGGCGTGCACCGAGATTTCCGCCACCGCCGCCATCGCGGCGTCGATCATCCAGCGCACCCGCCGCTCCCCCGCGGCGTCGCCCGCGGCCACCGCCTCGGGCAGGATGTGCTGCTGGAGCATTCCGGCGACGCCCGCGAGCGCGCGCGCCGCGCTCTTGCGCCGCGACGCGGGCACGACCAGCGCGCCCTCGCCTTCCACCGCGTTCGCGAGCGCGTCGAGGTCGTCCATCATCGTGCGGATCTCGGGCGTCGCCGCGTCGGTGCGGCGCGCGACGAAACGCAGGCAGTTGGCAAAGAAGCGGTAGTCGGTCACGGCACGAGTATCCGGGTCAGCCAGTCCATCGCCCGGGGGATCGCCTGGGCGCGGGCCACCGGGTTCGCGCCGACCTTAACCGTCTTTTCGCCGCTCTTGTAGATCGAATTCCGCACCGTGACGTCGTGCACCGTGCCGATCGGCTGGTCGAAGCCGTGCACCGCCTCGGGGTAGACGTCGATCGCGACCTCCGCCCCGCCCCGCGCCTTCGCCGCGTCGGCCAGGGCGACGCAGGGCTTCGGCAGGCTCCAGGTATCCTCCGCGCCGATCTCGACAAGCAGCGGCGCGCGGGCGGTGAACGCGGTGCGGCCGACCTGCACGCAGCCGGGGTAGAACGCCACCGCGCCGACGAAGTCGTGCGCAAGCCCGGCCGGGCGGCCGGGGCTGGCGGAGGCGATCGTCCAGAGCGTCGTCATCGCGCCGTGCGACCAGCCGAACACCGCGATCCTGTCGGGTTTGGCGAAGCTCTGCGTCTGCAGCCAGGCGAGCGCGTCGAAGGCGTCGCGCACCCGCTCGCGCTCGGGCAGGATCGGCCGCTCGCGTTCGTGGCAGACGCTGTCGTAGCCGCGCGCGGTGAAGCTGTCGGGGAACACCACCGCCCAACCGGCGGCGTTGAAGCGCTTCGCCCAGTCGGTCTCGCGGGCGCGCATCTTGCCGGATTTAGCCCACAGACCGCCGCAGCCGTGCAGCGCGACGATCGCGGGGAACGGCCCCGCGCCCTCGGGCTTCGCCAGCATCGCGCGGAGTTCGAGGCCGTCGCGCGTCGGCAGCGCGATCTCGTGCATTTCGGCCAGCGCGGGCGCGGCCGAGGCGAGCCCGGCGAGAAGCGCCGCTAGCCCGCGAGCGCGGCGAGCCCAAGCACCCAGAGCGACGCGGCGACCGCGCCGACCAACAGGAAAGCGCCGTTCCATTTCACCCCCACGGTCAAAGCCGGAACCTTGCCGAACACGCCGATGAGCAGAACCGTGGCGGTGAACGGCGAACTCACCGCCGAAAACGACCAGCCGATCGCGAGCGCCACCACGAGGATGTCGGGCGGGATGCCAAGCACCTCCGGCGCGGGCAGCAGCGGCCCGATCAGCGACGCGGCGAGGATCGGATGCATCCCGACCTGGCCGAGCAGCGGCACGCCGACGACCATGCCGACGAGGAACGCCCAGCCCGGCACCGCCGAAAGGTCGAGCAGATGCGCGGAGACGAGCGGCGCGGCGAGGCTGCCGCCGAGCTTGCCGATGAAGCCCGCCATGTAGAGCAGCACCACCTCACCGCGGTAGGAATCGACCTCGCGCGCGAGATAGTCGCGGCATCGGCAGAGCACCTCGGTGGCGACGGCGGACGCGCTCGGGCGCGGTTCGGGCGGCGTGGGCAGCGCGGTCTGCGCGGCGATCCAGGCGACGCTGACCACCGGCACCACCGCCATCACCGCCATGATCACCTTGAGCCCGGTGACGGCGCGGACCCCGGCGATGCAGACGACGATCGCGAACAGCAAAATCAGCAGCGGCAGCAGCGACCGGAACGAGCCGACCGGGTCGGGCGGCGGCGGCGCGTTGGGCGGGCGCGGCGGCTTGAACAGGGCGTCGACGCCCCAACCAAGCAGGGTAAGCATCACCGCGCTGGCGATGCCGTAGCCCGCCGCACCGCCCCAACTGCCGCCGGGAACGAGGGTCGAACCCACCGCCATCGAAAACGCGAGCGGCGACCAGCACAGGGTCGAGGCGAAGCCGCGCTGGATCGCCAGCAGCATCCGCCGCAGCCGCACCGCGTTGAGCGGCTTGCCGTCCGGGCCGGTTTCGGCCTGCTCGACGAGGGTGCCGAGAAGCGAGATCGAGCCGTAGTTGAGCACCAGCGAGAACAAGTGGCCGCCCGCCGCGAGCGCGAGGTAACGCTTGCCCGGCGTGCGCGTGGCGAGGTAGAGGCCGCAACGGCGGATCGAGCCCGAGGAGCCCGCCGCGGTGCGCAGCGTCGAGAGCGACACGAAGAAGGCGAGGATGAACCCGGCGGAGACGAACGCGTCGGCGACGATCGAAACGCCGTCGTCGCGCCAGAGCAGCGCGCCCGCGCTCAGGATCGCCGCAAGAATCACGAAAGCGCGCCGCGACCAGCGTACCTCGAAGAACACCAGCAGCAGGTACACCGCCCCGATGCCCCCCGCGAATACCTTGAGCGGCAGGGAGTCGAGCAACTCGGCCACGACCACCAGCACGCTCTCGGCGATCAGCATCGCCCCACGGGCGAGCACGAAACGGTTCATCGAAACGGATTCCGGACGCAGCAGTAGGATCAGGGGTAGGTAATCACAGCTTAACCCGAAAAAAACCCCGCTTGTCAGCGGGGTTTCTTACACTTTCCGATTTATTCCGGGACGATCCGGACCGCGCCTTTCGATGCGTTCGCGGCCATCGTCGCGTAGGCCTTGAGCGCCGCCGAGACGACGCGCTCGCGTCCGGCGGGTTTGAACGCCATCGGCCCCTTGAGCTTCTCCGCCGCGCGGCGGCTTTCGAGTTCGGCGTCGGAAATCCGCACCGCGAGCTTGCGGTTGGGGATGTCGATGTCGATGATGTCGCCCGGCTGCAGCAGCGCCATCGCGCCGCCCTCGGCCGCCTCGGGCGAGGCGTGGCCGATGCAGAGCCCCGAGGACCCGCCGGAGAAGCGCCCGTCGGTGATCAGGGCGCACGCCTTGCCGAGGCCGCGGCTCTTGAGATAGCTGGTCGGATAGAGCATTTCCTGCATCCCCGGACCGCCCCTCGGCCCCTCGTAGCGCACCACCACCACGTCGCCGGCCTTGACCTTGCCGCCGAGGATCTTGTCGACCGCCTCTTCCTGGCTTTCGCAGATCACCGCCGGGCCGGAGAAGGTGAGGATCGAGGCGTCGACGCCCGCGGTCTTCACGATCGCGCCTTCCTCGGCGAGGTTGCCGAACAGCACCGCGAGGCCGCCGTCCTTCGAGAACGCGTGCTCGGCGTCGCGCACCACGCCGGTGGCGCGGTCGGCGTCGAGCGCATCCCAGCGCTTGCTCTGACTGAACGCCTCGGTGGTGCGCACGCCGCCCGGCGCGGCGCGGTAGAACTCGTGCACCGTCTCGTCGTCGGTGCGGCTGATGTCCCAGCGGGCGAGCGCCGTGGCCATCGAGGGCGAATGCACGGTCGAGCACTCGGTGTGGAGCAGGCCGGCGCGGTCGAGCTGGCCGAGGATGCCCATGATGCCGCCGGCGCGGTGCACGTCCTCGACGTGGACGTTGGCGATGTTCGGCGCGACCTTGCACAGGCACGGCACGCGCCGCGACAGGCGGTCGATGTCGGCCATGGTGAAGTTCACCCCCGCCTCCTGGGCGGCGGCGAGGAGGTGCAGCACGGTGTTGGTCGAGCCGCCCATCGCGATATCGAGGGCCATCGCGTTCTCGAACGCCTCGAAGGTCGCGATCGAGCGCGGCAGGACGCTCGCGTCCTCCTGCTCGTACCAGCGCTTGCAGAGGTCGACGATGGTGCGCCCGGCGGCGAGGAACAGCTCCTTGCGGTCGGCGTGGGTCGCGACCACGGTGCCGTTGCCCGGCAGCGAGAGGCCGAGCGCCTCGGTCAGGCAGTTCATCGAATTGGCGGTGAACATGCCCGAGCACGACCCGCAGGTCGGGCAGGAATGGCGCTCGTATTCCGCCACTTCCTCGTCGGTCATGCTGTCGTCGGCGGCCTTGATCATCGCGTCGATGAGGTCGACGGCGTGGGTCTTGCCCTTGATCGTGACCTTGCCCGCCTCCATCGGCCCGCCCGAGACGAACACCGTGGGGATGTTGAGGCGCAGCGACGCCATCATCATGCCGGGGGTGATCTTGTCGCAGTTGGAGATGCACACCAGCGCGTCGGCGGTGTGGGCGTTGCACATGTACTCGACCGAGTCCGCGATCAGATCGCGCGAGGGCAGCGAATAGAGCATCCCGCCGTGACCCATGGCGATGCCGTCGTCGACCGCGATGGTGTTGAATTCCTTGGCGACGCCGCCCGCGGCCTCGATCTCGCGCGCGACCAGCTGGCCGAGGTCCTTCAGGTGCACGTGGCCGGGCACGAACTGGGTGAAGGAGTTGGCGATGGCGATGATCGGCTTGCCGAAATCCCCGTCCTTCATGCCGGTGGCGCGCCAGAGGCCGCGCGCGCCCGCCATGTTGCGGCCGTGGGTGGAGGTGCGAGAGCGATAAGCAGGCATGGGGAGAACCCTCGTTCGCGAAACAAATGAGTCCCGCCGCGGGTGCGGCGGGAACTTTTTGATACGCCCGATGTCAGGTGCGCGTCAACGCCGCGCAACCCGCGCCGGAGGGGTTTCCGCTCTCCGGCGCGGCGCGGCGGCTACATATGCTCGGGCAGGTAGGTCACGATTCCGGGGAAGACCGTGATCAGCACCACCGCGAGGCAGAGAATCAGGAAGAACGGCACCGCCGACTTCGCGATGTAGAGGATGTCGCGCGAGCTCAACCCTTGCAGAACGAAGAGGTTGAAGCCGACCGGCGGGGTGATCTGCGCCATCTCGACGACGAGCACGATGAACACGCCGAACCACACCGGGTCGATGCCCGCCGCGGTGATCATCGGCTGGATCACCGAGGTGGTGAGCACCACCACCGAGATGCCGTCGAGGAAGCAGCCCATGACGATGAAGAACACCGTCAGCACCGCGAGCAGCGCGTAGGGCGAAAGGTCGAACGACGCGATCCAGCGCGCGAGCCCGGCGGGAATGCCGGTGAAGCCCATCGCCATGGTGAGGAACGCCGCGCCCGCGAGGATGAAGGCGATCATGCACGAGGTGCGGGTCGCGCTCATCAGACCGTCGACGAAGGTCGCCTTGGTGAGATCGCCCGAGGCGTAGGCGAGGATCAGCGAGAGGAACACGCCCACCGCCGCCGCGTCGGTCGGCGAGGCGATGCCCGAGTAGATCGAACCGATCACGCCGCCGATCAGGCAGACCACCGGGCCGAGGCGCTTGAGGCTGTTGAGCCGGTGGCGCCAGGTGTAGTCCTCTTTGAGCGGCGGGATTTCCTGCGGGCGGATCAGCGCGCGGATGATCACGTAGCCCATGAACATCGCCACCAGCAGCACGCCCGGCAGCACGCCCGCGACGAACAGCCGCGCGATCGACTGATCGGTGGCGATGCCGTAGACGATCAGAATGATCGACGGCGGAATGAGGAGACCGAGGGTCGCGGACCCGGCGAGCGAACCCAGGATCGCGCGCTCGGAATAGCCGCGCCGCTTGAGTTCGGGGATCGACATCTTGCCGATCGTCGCCGCCGTCGCCGCCGAGGACCCCGACACCGCGGCGAAGATGCCGCAGCCGATGATGTTGACGTGCAGCAGACGCCCGGGCAGCCGCGTCATCCACGGCACCAGGCCCTCGAACATGTCGTCCGAGAGGCGCGAGCGGAAAAGGATTTCGCCCATCCAGATGAACATCGGCAGGGACGCGAGCGACCACAGGTTCGACGACCCCCAGATCGCGGTGGCGAGCAGCGGGCCGGCCGGCGAATTGGTGAACACGAACATGCCGATCAGGCCGACGCTCAGTAGCGACAGCGCCACCCAGACGCCGCAGGCGAGCATCAGAAACATGAAGCCGAGCAGGACGACGCCCGGAAGAACCGCACCATCCATCGTCATTCACTCCCGGCGCCGAGATCGCAGGCCGGATCGGTGCCGTCCTGCAGGAAACGGATCGCGCTGTCGACGAGCGCGATCGCGAGGATGCCCGCGCCGATCGCGATCGGAATCTGCGGGATCCACAGCGGAACGGCGACGAGGCCCGGCGACAGGTCGCCGAACTCATAGCTCTCCATCACCAGTTCCGTGGCGTAATACGAGAGGTAGCCGCTCACCCCCGCTCCGGCGAAGCAGACGAGCGCGGAGAAGAAGCGGCGGACGCCGTGCGGCAGGTGCATCAGCACCAGCGTGACGCGGATGTGCGAACCGTGACGCAGCGCGTACGGCAGCGCGAAAAACGACGACGCGGCGAGGAAGAAGCCCGCGATCTCGGCGTAGGACGGCACCACGAGGCCGATCGGATTGCCGGCGAACCGCGCGATCACCCAGTCCACCGAGTTGGCGAACACCTGCGCGAGAACGATGGCGAAGATCGCCACCAGGAATACCGCGGCGGCGACGCCGCTCGCGAGGTATAGGGTATCGAGAACTTTCCTCATTTACCGCCTTTCGGCCCGACGGCGCGGCGCGCCCGGCCATGAGAACCACCTTGCTGCAACAAATAGGGAGCCGACGCCGCGGCGTCGGCTCCCACCACGTGGTTTGATTACATCTTGTTGTAAGCGTCGAGGATCGCCTTGGCGTCGGCGCCGCCCTGCTTCACCCAATCCGCGGTGATCACCTTGCCGGCCTTCTCGAAGGCGGCCTTGAGCTCCGGGGTCGGCTTCGAGACGACCATGCCGTTGTCGACGAGGACCTTGGTCTTCACCACGGTTTCCTTCTTCGACATTTCCCAGCCGCGGGTTTCGGCGGCGGCGGCGGCCTTCATCACCGCTTCCTGGGAAGCCTTCGGCAGCGCTTCGAACGCCTTGATGTTGACGCAGATGACGTTCTTCGGCAGCCAGGCCTGGACGTCATAGTAGTACTTCACGAAGTCCCAGGCCTTCGAGCTCGCGCCGGTGGCCGGCGAGGTCATCATCGCCGCGACCTGACCGGTGGCGAACGCCTGCGGGATATCCGGCACTTCGACCTGGGTCGGCACCATACCGAGCTCGATCGCGAGCTTCTGCTGCAGCGGGTTGTAGGCGCGCAGCTTCAGGCCCTTGAGGTCGCCGCCGGTGGTGACGTCGAACTTCGAGTAGAAGCCCTGCGGCGGCCACGCGACCGCGTAGAGAACCTTGAGGCGCTGCTTCTCGAGCAGCTTCTCGATCACCGGACGCGAGGCCTGCCAGAGCTTCCAGGCCTGGTCGTAGTCGGTGGCGAGGAACGGCAGGGAGTCCACGCCGAACACCGGGTTCTCGTTGGTCAGCAGCGAGAGGAAGAATTCGCCGATCGGCACCTGGTTGGAGCGGATCGCGTTCTTGATCTCCGGATGCTTCACCAGCGAGCCGGCGCTGTGCACGAGGATCTTGAGGTCGCCGTTGGTGGCAGTCTCGACGTCCTTCGCGAACTGGCGAACGTTAATGGTGTGGAAGTCGGCGTCCGCGTACGGGGTCGGCATGTTCCAGGTTTCGGCCTGCGCCGTGGCGGCCCCGAGCAGCGAGGCGGCCGCGGCGGCCAACGCCATCTTGCGAAGTGAAGACATGCTGTGAAACTCCCTGTTGGTGGTTGATCTTGGAGCGCGGGAAAAGCGAGGGCACATTTTAATCAGATCGTCGGCGCGCCGCCAAGTGTTGATGAAGAAACGGGCATTCGCGCGGCAACCCTCGGGGAAACCCTCCGGTTTTCCGCACTTCGGGGAGGCGGACAGGCAACCCTCGGGTTAACCGCGTTGATCCGCCATAAAGAAAAATCATACCGACTCGTCAACACCGGGGCGCCGGGCGAATTATAAATACTTATCGGCGTCTATCGGAAGCGCCGATAGACGCCAGAAAACCGGCAACTTGTACCAAGACAAATCCCCGGAACGGTGGTATCAGAGCCGAATGTTCGCCTACGACCTCGCCCACTGGACGACCTTCGCCCTCGCCGCGCTCGCGCTCACGCTCGCGCCGGGGCCCGACCTCGCGCTGATCGTCGCCCACACGGTGAAGGGCGGCCGCCGCGCGGGCTTCGCCGCGATGACCGGAATCTGGGCGGGCGCGTTCGGCCACGTGCTGCTCGCCGCGTTCGGGCTGTCGGCGATCCTCGCCGCCTCGGCGACCGCGTTCGCGATCGTGAAGTGGGCGGGCGCCGCGTATCTGGTGTGGATGGGAATTCAGGCGATCCGCGGCGCGGGCGGCCTCGCCCCGGCCGAGGTGCGTCAGGCGCGGCCGTGGCGGATCTTCCGCCAGGGGTTCCTCACCGACCTGCTCAACCCCAAGGTCGCGATCTTCTTCCTCGCCTTCCTGCCGCAGTTCGTCGAACCCGAAGCCGGGCCGGTGTGGGCGCAACTCGCGCTCCACGGCGTGCTGATCATCGCCACCGCCGCGGTGATCGAACCGCCGCTGATCCTCCTCGGCGACCGCCTCGCCGCCGGGCTGCGCTCGCACGCGCGCACCGCGCTCTGGCTCGACCGCGGCCTGGGCAGCGTGTTGATGGGCCTCGGCGTCAAGCTCGCCCTGCTCGAACGCTGAACCTCAGCGCGCGGGCGGCACGATTTCGAGCGGCACGCCGAACTCGGGAATCCGGAAATCCACATCGCCTTCCGCCGCGGCAAGCGCGCGGATCAGCTCCTCGCTCGGCGCGTCGAAGGCATCCTCGGCGAGACGGAAGGTGCCGAAATGCATCGCGAGGCTGACGCGGGACTCGAGCACCCGACAGGCGGCGAGCGCCTCGGTGGGGTCGACGTGCACCGGCGCCATGAACCAGCGCGGCAGATACGCGCCGATCGGCAGAAGCGACAGCGCCATCGGCCCGAAGCGGCGGCGGATCAGGGAAAAATGCTCGCCCCAGCCGCTGTCTCCGGCGAAGTAGACCGGCCCGGCTGAGGTCTCGATCACGAAGCCGCCCCAAAGCGTGCGATTGCGGTCGAACGGCCCGCGCGCGGAGAAGTGCTCGGCGGGAACGTAGGTGAGACGGACGTTATGGCCGAGCGGACGGCTCTGCCACCAGTCGAGCTCGGTGATGCGCGCCGAGGGGATCGCCGCGCCGACCCCGAGGCCGGTGTAGACCGGCGGATCGTCGCGCGCGGCGAGGCGCGCGAGCGTCGGGCG
>QKGW01000284.1 GCA_003250275.1 Alphaproteobacteria bacterium | reverse complement strand
CTTCGATGCGCGCGTCGTAGACCGAGCGCCAGAGGGTGAAGAGCGAGATACCGGAAACCAGGATCATCGCGAGGACGAGCGCGGCTGCGGGAATCCATAGCCGCGTCGCGATGCGCATTCTGTGCAGCATAAGAGTATTCCGCCGGGACCCCGGGCGGCCTTTCGTGCGAGGGTTGAATGTTGCCGGAAAATCTTCGGAAGTGTTTGAAATACCGCCGCGATTTGTTCCGTAACGGGGTGGAAGTCAACGACGCCTCGGGTTTTCTCGGGGGATTTCCGCGCCGGGCTTTGCGATTGCGGGAATATCGCTTTTTCCGTATAAGCGGTGTGGGCCGCGACCTCCCAACGGGTCGTATGCCCTTCTGCAATGGAAGGGAGTCATGATGAACGCGATTGCGAAGCCGAGCCTCCGCCCGGCCAACCCCAACTTTTCCTCCGGTCCCTGCGCCAAGCGCCCCGGCTACTCCGTCGAAGCGCTGAAGGACGCGCCGCTTGGCCGTTCGCACCGCGCCAAGATCGGCAAGTCGCGCCTCAAGGAGGTGATCGACCGCTCGAAGGCGCTGCTCGGCGTTCCCGCCGACTACCGCCTCGGCATCGTGCCCGCGTCGGATACCGGCGCGGTGGAAATGGCGCTGTGGAGCCTGCTCGGCGCGCGCGGCGTCGACGTGCTGGCGTGGGAGAGCTTCGGCTCCGGCTGGGCCACCGACATCGTCAAGCAGCTCAAGCTCAAGGACGCGCGGGTGATGGAGGCGGGCTACGGCGAGCTTCCGGACCTCACCCAGGTGGATTTCTCCCGTGACGTGGTGTTCACCTGGAACGGCACCACCTCGGGCGTCTGCGTGCCGAACGGCGACTGGATCCCGGCGGACCGCGAAGGGCTGACGATCTGCGACGCGACCTCCGCCGCGTTCGCGATGGACCTGCCGTGGGACAAGCTCGACGTCGTCACCTACTCCTGGCAGAAGGTGCTGGGCGGCGAGGGCGCGCACGGCGTGCTGATCCTCTCCCCGCGCGCGGTCGCGCGCCTCGAGAGCTATGCTCCGGCGTGGCCGATGCCGAAGATCTTCCGCATGACCAAGGGCGGCAAGCTGATCGAGGGCATCTTCGTCGGCGAGACGATCAACACCCCGTCGATGCTGGTGGTCGAGGACGCGCTCGACGGCCTCAAGTGGTCGGAGAGCATCGGCGGCCTCGCCGGTCTGATGCAGCGCAGCAAGGCCAACCTCGCGGCGATCGCGAAGTGGGTCGAGGGCTGCGGCGCGGTCGAGTTCCTCGCCGTGCGGCCGGAAATCCGCTCCTCCACCTCGGTCTGCCTCAAGATCGTCGCGCCGTGGTTCGCCAACCTCGACGCCGAAGGGCAGCAGAAGGCGCAGAAGGCGATCGTCGCCCTGCTCGAGAAGGAAGGCGTCGCCTTCGATCTCGGCGCCTACCGCGACGCGCCCGCCGGCCTGCGGATCTGGGCCGGCGCGACGGTCGAGACCTCCGACCTCGAAGCGCTGTTCCCGTGGCTCGAATGGGCCCTCGGCGAAGTCTCCAAGGACTTCGTCTGACGCCTTCGCGCGGCCGGGATTCGTCCCGGCCGCTCCAACGCTTGCCCACGAGGAACACCTGACATGCTGAAAGTCCTGATTTCCGACAAGATGAGCCCGCTCGCCGAGGAGATCTTCAAGGCCCGCGGCCTCGAGGTCGACTACAAGCCGGGGATGACGCCGGACGAGCTCAAGGCCTGCATCGGCGACTACTACGGCCTCGCGATCCGCTCCGACACCAAGGTCCGCGCCGACGTGCTCGACGCCGCGGTCAACCTCAAGGTGATCGGCCGCGCCGGCATCGGCGTCGACAACGTCGACATTCCCGCCGCCACCGCCAAGGGCGTGGTGGTGATGAACACCCCGTTCGGCAACTCGATCACCACCGCCGAGCACGCGCTCGCGATGATGATGGCGCTCGCCCGCGACATCCCGCAGGCCTCCGCCTCGACCCACGCCGGCAAGTGGGAGAAGTCGAAGTTCATGGGCGTCGAGCTGTTCGGCAAGACGCTCGGCGTGGTCGGCTGCGGCAACATCGGCGGCTACGTCGCCGAGCGCGCCCTCGGCCTCAAGATGCGCGTGATCGCGTACGATCCCTACCTCACCCCCGAGCGCGCCCACGATCTCGGCGTCGAGAAGGTGGAGCTCGACGAGCTTTTCGCCCGCGCCGACTTCATCACTCTCCACACCCCGCTCACCGACGCCACCCGCGGCATCATCTCCGAGAAGTCGTTCGGCAAGATGAAGAAGGGCGTGCGGATCATCAACTGCGCGCGCGGCGGTCTGGTCGACGAAGCGGCGCTCAAGGCGGCGCTCGACGACGGCCGCGTCGCGGGCGCGGCGCTCGACGTGTTCGAGGTCGAGCCGGCCAAGGAAAACGTGCTGTTCAATCACCCCAAGGTGATCTGCACGCCGCACCTCGGCGCCTCGACCAAGGAAGCGCAGGTCAACGTCGCGGTGCAGGTGGCGGAGCAGATCTCCGACTTCCTCCTCACCGGCGCGGTCACCAACGCGCTCAACATGCCCTCGGTCTCCGCCGAGGACGCGCCGAAGCTGAAGCCGTACATGAAGCTCGTCGAGTACCTCGGCAGCTTCGCGGGCCAGATCACCCGCACCGGCATCAAGGCGGTGAACATCTCCTACGAGGGTTCGGTCGCCGAACTCAACACCAAGCCGCTCACCGCGATCGCGCTTTCCGGCCTGCTGCGCCCGATGCTCGATGCGGTCAACATGGTCTCCGCCCCGGCGATCGCGAAGGAGCGCAACATCGGCCTCTCCGAGACCAAGCGCGAGGGCTCGGCCGAGTACCAGACCCTGGTGAAGCTCACCGTCACCACCGAAACCCAGACCCGCTCGGTCTCCGGCACCCTCTTCGCCGGCAAGCCGCGTCTCGTCGAGGTCAACGGCATTCCGGTGGAAGCCGAGTTCGGCGCGCACATGCTGTTCTTCACCAACAAGGACAAGCCCGGCCTGATCGGCAAGCTCGGCACCTCCCTCGGCCTCGCCGGGGTCAACATCGCGACCTTCCACCTCGGCCGCAACGCGGCCGGCGAGGATGCGGTGGCGCTGGTGCAGATCGACGGCGCGCTCAAGCCCGACGTGCTCGAAAGCCTGCGCGCGGTGCCGAACGTGGTCCGCGTCGAATCCCTGAGCTTCTGAGTTTCCGCCGAAGCGAAAACCGCCGCCTCGAAAGGGGCGGCGGTTTTTCTATGCGCGGACGTTCGCCCACATCGCCGCGTAGGCATCCTCGAGCGCGCGGGCTTGCGCCGCGGGGTCGAACACCTTGGACGCGGGCACGACGCGCGCGATCTTCTCGCGCAACGCCGCGCGCGCCCGGGCGTCGTGCCCGAGGCGGATCGCCTCGGCGACGAAGGCGTCGCGGTCGGGCATCACCAGTTCCGGCATTCCCGCGCGGGTGAGGATGCTCGCGCCGACGCGCGCGGCGAAGCATTCGCCCAGGACCGTCAGCATCGGCACGCCCGCGCGCAACGAATCGAGGCAGGTGGTGTGCGCGCCGTAGATCAGGCAGTCGAGCATCACGTCGGCGCAGCCGAGGCGGGCGAAATGGTCGCGGATGTCGGGGATGCCGGGGGCGTAGATCACCCGGTCCGCCGCGATGCCGCGCGCCTCCGCCGCGGCGCGCCAGACCGCGCGCGTGCTCGTCGGCGCGCCGCGCAGCCACAGCACCGACCCCGGCACGCCGCGCAGGATTTCCATCCACGCGTCGAAGGTGCCGCCGTCGACCTTGAGGTGGCCGTTGAAGCAGCCGAACACCACCGCATCCTCGGGCAGGCCGACGGCGGCGCGCTCCGGGCGCGGCGGCAGCGGAAACAGCTTCCGCGCCGGGTGGTAGCCGTGCGGCAGGCGCACCAGGGTCTCGGTGAAGCGGTCGGCGTGCTCCGGCGGTGCGACGATGTCGTCGACGAGAAGATAGTCGAACCACGGCGCGCCGGTGGTCGCGGGGAGGCCGAGCCAGGCCGCCTGAACCGGCGCCGGGCGCATCGCCGGGATCGCACGGCGGTGGTGCTGCGTCGCGATCGAAAGATCGACGAGGACCTGCACGCCCTCGGCGCGGATGCGCAGGGCGGCGTCGCGGTCGGACAGGCCGCGCAGGTCGACGAAGGCGTCGACGGCGTCGGCGATCTCGCGCCGCGCCTCGCTGCCGTCGTCCGGACCTTCGGAGAACGCGACGACGCGGACGCGCGCGGGATCGTGCGCGGCGATCACGTCGGTGACGACGTTGGCGATCGGGTGATCGCGGAAATCGGGGGAGAGGTAGCC
>QKGW01000156.1 GCA_003250275.1 Alphaproteobacteria bacterium | reverse complement strand
CGAGATGGTGATGCCGGGCGACAACATCGCGATGGAAGTCGATCTCATCGCGCCGATCGCCATGGACGAAGGCCTGCGCTTCGCGATCCGCGAAGGCGGCCGTACCGTCGGCGCCGGCGTCGTGGCCTCGATCGTCGAGTAAGGATTGGAACAGCTGGGCGTCCGCTCCCGGACACCTCCGCGGCAAGCGGACGCCCAACGAAACAACGGTGTGAAAGCCATGATGGAAGGTCAAAACATCCGCATTCGCTTGAAGGCGTTCGATCACCGCGTGCTGGACCAGTCCACGCGCGAGATCGTCAATACCGCCAAGCGCACGGGTGCTCAGGTGCGGGGTCCGATCCCGCTGCCGACGCGGGTCGAAAAGTTCACCGTGAACCGCTCCCCGCACATCGACAAGAAGTCGCGCGAACAGTTCGAGATTCGGACTCACAAGCGCTTGTTGGATATCGTTGACCCGACTCCGCAGACCGTGGACGCGCTGATGAAGCTCGACCTCGCGGCCGGCGTCGACGTCGAGATCAAGCTGTAAGGGAACGGAAATCATGCGATCCGGTCTTATTGCGCAGAAGATGGGCATGACCCGCGTGTTCACCGAGGACGGCCGTCACATTCCGGTGACCGTGCTCAAGGTGGATGGCTGCCAGGTGGTGGCGACGCGCCAGGTCGATACCCACGGTTACACTGCGGTCCAGCTTGGCGTCGGGTCCGCGAAGGTGAAGAACGTGTCGAAGGCGATGCGCGGGCACTTCGCGGCGGCCAAGGTCGAGCCGAAGAAGAAGATGGCTGAGTTCGTCGTTTCCGAGGATTGCCTCCTCGACATCGGCGCGGAGCTCTCCGTCGAGCACTTCATCCCGGGCCAGTTCGTCGACGTTGCCGGTACCACGATTGGTAAGGGCTTCGCCGGCGGTATGAAGCGCCACAACTTCCGCGGTCTCGAAGCCACTCACGGCGTCTCGGTCTCGCACCGTTCGCACGGTTCCACTGGTCAGTGCCAGGATCCGGGCAAGGTGTTCAAGGGCAAGAAGATGGCCGGCCACATGGGCGACGTTCGCGCCACCCAGCAGAACCTCCAGGTGGTCTCCACCGACGCCGACCGTGGTCTGATCCTGGTCAAGGGCGCGGTCCCGGGCTCCGAGGGCGGCTGGGTTCTGGTGTCGGATGCGGTGAAGCGCAAGCTCCCCGAGGGCGTGCCGTTCCCGGGCGCCTACAAGGCCGCTGCCGCCGCCGAAGTCGCCACTCAGGACAAGGAATAAGCGGCGATGAAGCTGGATGTGATCAATTTCGACGCGAAGAGCGTCGGCTCCATCGAACTCGCCGAGGGCGTGTTCGAGATGCCCGTGCGTGCGGACATCCTGCACCGCATGGTCAACTGGCAGCTTGCCAAGCGCCGCGCCGGCACCCACAAGACCAAGGGTATCAGCGACGTCGCCGGCACCACCAAGAAGCCCTACAAGCAGAAGGGCACGGGTCATGCCCGCCAGGGTTCGCTGCGCAGCCCGCAGTACCGCGGCGGCGCGACGATCTTCGGTCCGGTGGTGCGCTCGCATGAGCACGAGCTGACCAAGAAGTTCAAGAAGCTCGGCCTCAAGACCGCGCTTTCGGCGAAGGCCGCCGAAGGCAAGCTCGTGGTTCTCGAGGACGGCAAGTTCGCCACCACCAAGACCAAGGACTTCGCGCTGAAGCTCAAGGCTCTTGGTTGGCAGTCGGCGCTGATCATCGACGGCCCGGAAGTCGACGGCAACCTCGCCCTCGCTTCGCGCAACGTGATCGGCATCGACGTGCTGCCGCAGCAGGGCGCGAACGTGTACGACATCCTGCGGCGCGACACCCTGGTTCTCACCAAGGCCGCCGTGGAGCACCTGGAGGCCCGTCTGAAATGACCAAGGCGATCAAGATTTCGAAGGAGCGCATGTACGACATCGTGCGTGCTCCGGTGATCACCGAAAAGGCGACCCTCGGCTCCGAACACAATCAGGTGACCTTCCGCGTTCCGCTCGACGCCTCGAAGCTCGAGGTTGCGGCCGCGGTCGAGGGCATCTTCGGCGTCAAGGTGGTTGCGGTGAACACGCTCCGCTCGAAGGGCAAGCTCAAGCGTTTCCGGGGTCGTCCCGGCCAGCGCTCGGACGTGAAGAAGGCGTATGTGACTCTGGCCGAAGGTCAGGCGATCGACGTCTCGACGGGGGTTTAACACCATGGCTTTGAAAAACTTCAACCCGGTGACCCCGGGCACCCGCCAGCTGATCCTGGTGGACCGCTCGGAGCTCCACAAGGGCAAGCCGGAAAAGACCCTCACCGAGGGCCTTCACAGCTCGGGTGGCCGCAACAACACCGGCCGTACCACCGTTTGGTGGCGCGGCGGCGGTCACAAGCGCAAGTATCGCATGGTTGACTTCAAGCGACGGAAGATGGATATTCCCGCGACCGTCGAGCGGCTGGAGTACGATCCCAACCGCACCGCCTTCATCGCGCTGATCCGCTATGAGGACGGAGAGGTCTCCTACATTCTCGCGCCCCAGCGCTTGAGCGTCGGCGATCAGGTGGTGGCGTCCGAACGGGCCGATATCAAGCCCGGTAACGCGATGCCGATGAAGAACATGCCGGTTGGCACCATCGTCCACAACGTCGAGCTGAAGCTCGGCCGCGGCGGTCAGATGGCGCGGTCGGCGGGCTGCTATGCGCAGTTGATCGGTAAGGATGGCGGCTACGCCCAGCTCCGTTTGTCGAGCGGCGAGCTCCGTCTGGTGCGCGGCGAGTGCTTCGCCACGGTTGGTGCGGTGTCCAATCCGGATAACCAGAACATCAACCTGGGCAAGGCTGGCCGCAATCGTTGGTTGGGTCGTCGTCCGCACGTTCGCGGCATCTCGATGAACCCGGTCGATCACCCGTTGGGCGGTCGTACCAACGGTGGTGCTCACCCGGTGACCCCGTGGGGTCAGCCGACCAAGGGTAAGCGCACCCGCACCAACAAGAAAACCGATCGGCTGATCATGCGCAGCCGTCATTTGGCGAAGAAGAAGTAAGGGAGAACGACTGTGGCTCGTTCCGTATGGAAAGGTCCGTTCGTGGACGGATACCTCCTGAAGAAGGCTGAAGCCTCCCGCGCTTCTGGCCGTAATGAAGTGATCAAGACCTGGTCGCGCCGTTCGACGATCATGCCGCAGTTCGTGAGCCTCACTTTCGGGGTTCACAACGGGCAGAAGTTCATTCCGGTGCTGGTGACCGAGGAAATGGTCGGGCATAAGTTCGGCGAGTTCGCGCCCACCCGTACCTACTACGGGCACACCGCGGACAAGAAGGCGAAGAGGAAGTAACGATGGGCAAGCAGTCGGCCAAGCGCGACCTGCCGGATAACGCGGCGAAGGCTTATAGCCACGTTATTCGCACCAGCCCGCGCAAGCTCAACCTGGTGGCGGCGTCCATCCGGGGTAAGAGCGCTGAGTCCGCGTTGGCGGAACTCACCTTCTCGAAGCGCCGTGTTGCGGGCGAGGTCAAGAAGTGCCTCCAGTCCGCGATCGCCAACGCCGAGAACAACCACCAGCTCGACGTGGACTCGCTCTTCGTGTCCGAGGCCTACGTCGGCAAGTCGATCACGATGAAGCGCTTCCACGCCCGCGCTCGCGGCCGTGCCGGTCGGATCGAGAAGATCTTCTCGAACCTGACCATCGTTGTCACCGAGCGCGAGGAGACCGTCTGATGGGTCACAAAGTCAATCCGATCGGGCTGCGCGTCGGCATCAACCGCACCTGGGATTCCCGCTGGTATGCCGATCGTGGCGACTATGCGCAGCTTCTGCTCGAGGATCTCTCGATCCGCGAACACCTGAAGAAGCGTCTGAGCCAGGCCGGCGTGAGCCGGATCGTGATCGAGCGTCCGGCGAAGAAGGCGCGGATCACCATCCACTCCGCGCGTCCGGGCATCATCATCGGCCGCAAGGGCGCCGACATCGAGACGCTGCGCAAGGAGCTCTCGAAGAAGGTCGGTTCGGAAGTGCACCTCAACATCGTTGAGATCCGCAAGCCCGAACTCGACGCCCAGCTGGTTGCGGAGAGCATCTCCCAGCAGCTCGAGCGTCGCGTCGCCTTCCGTCGCGCGATGAAGCGTGCGGTGCAGTCGGCCATGCGTCTCGGCGCCCAGGGCATTCGTATCAACTGCGCCGGCCGTCTCGGCGGCGCTGAGATCGCCCGCACCGAGTGGTACCGCGAAGGCCGCGTGCCGCTGCACACCCTGCGTGCGGATGTCGACTACGGCATCGGCACCGCCAAGACCACCTACGGCACCTGCGGCGTCAAGGTCTGGATCTTCAAGGGCGAAATCATGGCCCACGATCCGATGGCCCAGGACAAGCGCGCGCAAGAGCAGCGCTAAGAGGGTATTGAACGATGCTGAGTCCAAAGCGCACGAAGTTCCGCAAGCAGCACAAGGGCCGTATCCACGGCCTCGCTAAGGGCGGTTCGGATTTGAATTTCGGGGCCTACGGCCTCAAGGCTCTTGAGCCCGAGCGCGTCACCGCGCGGCAGATCGAGGCGGCCCGCCGCGCGATCACCCGCCAGATGAAGCGTCAGGGCCGCGTGTGGATCCGCGTGTTCCCGGACGTTCCGGTGACCGCGAAGCCCGCCGAAGTCCGTCAGGGTAAGGGTAAGGGTTCGGTCGAGTTCTGGGCCTGCCGCGTCAAGCCGGGCCGGATCATGTTTGAAGTCGACGGCGTTGCCGAAGACGTGGCGCGTCGCGCGTTCGAGCTGGCCGCGGCCAAGCTGCCGATCAAGACCCGCTTCGTCAGCCGTTTGTTTGCCGAGGAGGTCTAAGCCATGGCGAAGGCGGAAGAATTGCGCGCGAAGTCGGCGGATCAGCTTCAGGAAGAGCTGGTGGCGCTGAAGAAGGAACAGTTCAATATGCGGTTCCAGCGCGCGTCCGGGCAGCTTGAGAACACCGCCCGCGTCCGTCAGGTGCGTCGCGACATCGCGCGCATCAAGACGGTTCTGGGTGCCAAAGCGAGTGAGGCCAAGAATGCCTAAGCGTATCCTGCAGGGCGTGGTGGTCAGCGACTGCAACGACAAGACCGTGACGGTCAAGGTCGAGCGCCGCTTCATGCACCCCGTCTACAAGAAGTTCATCCGGCGGAGCAAGAAGTACGCCGCCCACGACGAGACCAACTCGTTCAAGGTGGGTGACGTGGTTCGGATCCGCGAGTGCGCCCCGATTTCCCGCTCCAAGACGTGGGAAGTCATGGCCGCGGATGCCGAGTAAGTTTCGTTCAGAATCTGTTTCAAGATAAAGGAAACGGTCCATGATCCAGATGCAAACCAACCTGGACGTTGCCGATAATTCGGGGGCGCGACGGGTGCAGTGCATCAAGGTGCTTGGCGGCGCCAAGCGCAAGTTCGCCTCGGTCGGCGACATCATCGTGGTGTCGGTGAAGGACGCGATCCCGCGTGGTCGCGTCAAGAAGGGCGACGTGCACCGCGCTGTCATCGTGCGCACGGCGAAGGAAGTCCGCCGTCCCGACGGAAGCGTCATCCGCTTCGACCGCAATGCGGCGGTTCTGATCAACAAGCAGAACGAGCCGATCGGCACGCGTATCTTCGGCCCGGTTGTGCGCGAGCTCCGCGCCAAGGGCTACATGAAGATCATTTCGCTGTCGCCGGAGGTGCTGTGATGTCTGCTGCGAAGATCAAGAAGGGCGATTACGTCGTCGTTTTGACCGGCAAGGACAAGGGCAAGAAGGGCGAAGTGATCCGCTCGCTGCCGTCCGCCGATCGCGTCGTCGTGCAGGGCGTCAACATCGTCAAGCGCCACACCCGTCCGACCCAGATGTCCGCGGGTGGCATCGTGGAAAAGGAAGCGTCGATTCACGTTTCCAACGTCGCGCATGTCGATCCGAAGGACGGCAAGCCGACCCGCGTCGGTTTCAAGACTCTCGAAGACGGTCGGAAGGTTCGCGTTGCGAAGCTCTCCGGCGAAGTCCTCGACAAGTAAGGGAGCGGGTCAGATGGCTGCTCGTTTGCGCGAACACTACGACAACGTCGTTCGCAAGGAAATGCAGGAGAAGTTCGGCTACGCGAATCCGATGATGATTCCGAAGCTGACCAAGATCGTGCTCAACATGGGCGTTGGCGATGCCGTCAACGACCAGAAGAAGGTTCAGGGTGCGGTCAAGGAAATGACCGCGATCGCCGGCCAGCGGCCGGTGGTGACCAAGGCCCGCAAGTCGGTCGCGACGTTCAAGCTGCGCGAAGGCATGGCGATCGGCTGCAAGGTCACCCTGCGCAAGGACCGCATGTACGAGTTTCTCGATCGCCTGGTGAATATCGCCCTCCCGCGCGTCCGCGACTTCCGCGGCATTCGCGGCAAGTGCTTCGACGGCCGCGGCAACTTCGCCTTCGGTCTGAAGGAGCAGATCGTGTTCCCGGAAATTGAATACGATCAGGTCGATACCGTGCGGGGCATGGATATCATCATTTGCACGACGGCCGCGACCGACGAGGAAGCCAAGGCGCTCCTCACCGGTTTCAACGTGCCGTTCGCCAAGTAAGGGCGGGAGAGCAAACCATGGCGAAGACCAGTGCTGTCGAGCGCAACAAGAAGCGCACCAAGATGGCGGCCTCGGCCGCCGGGCGCCGCGCGCGCCTGAAGGCGATCGTGATGAACCGCGAGGCCTCTCCGGAAGAGCGTTTCGACGCGACCCTCAAGCTTGCGGAAATGCCGCGCAACGGTTCCACCGTGCGCCAGCGTAACCGTTGCGAGCTTTCGGGCCGTTCCCGCGGTACCTACCGCAAGTTCAAATTGGGCCGCGTGATGCTGCGTGACCTGGCCTCCTTCGGCCAGATCCCGGGCATGACGAAGTCGAGCTGGTAAGGAGGGCCCGTCCATGTCGATGACTGATCCCTTGGGCGATATGCTGACCCGCATCCGTAACGGTCAGCGTGCGCGCAAGTCCTCCGTGACGGCTCCGGCGTCCCGCTTCCGCAAGAGCGTTCTCGACGTTCTCATCCGCGAAGGTTACATCCGCGGCTATGAGGAATTCGAGGTTCGCAAGGGCGTGAGCGAGCTCAAGATCGAGCTGAAGTATCACGAAGGCGAACCGGTGATCTCGCAGATCGCCCGTGTCTCCACCCCCGGCCGTCGGGTTTATTCCGGCGCCAAGGCGCTGCCGCGCGTCTACAACGGTCTCGGGATTTCGATCCTGTCGACCCCGCGCGGCGTGATGTCGGACTTCGAAGCGCGACAGGCGAATGTCGGCGGCGAAGTCCTGTGCAAGGTGTTCTAAGAAAGGGACCGCAATGTCGCGAGTTGGCAAATATCCGGTGATCGTGCCGGCCGGCGTGACGGTCTCTGTCGACGGGCAGACCGTGCACGCGAAGGGTAAGTTCGGCGAGCAGTCCTTCGTCGTCGTTGACGAAGTCGAAGCGAAGCTCGAGGACGGTAAGGTTTGGGTGAACCCGCGTAACGAGACCAAGTTCGCGCGTGCGATGTGGGGCACCAGCCGCGCTCGCATCAACAACATGGTCAAGGGCGTTGGCGAAGGCTTCACCAAGAAGCTCGATATCGTTGGCGTGGGTTACCGCGCGGCCGTTCAGGGCAAGATCCTGAAGCTGGCCCTCGGCTTCTCCCACGACGTCGATTTCGCGATCCCGGAAGGCATCGACATCAAGTGTCCGCAGCCGACCCAGATCGAGATCTCGGGTAACGATAAGCAGCGCGTTGGGCAGGTTGCCTCGGAAATCCGTGCTTACCGCTCGCCGGAGCCCTACAAGGGCAAGGGCGTGAAGTACGCGGACGAGAAGATCCTGCGCAAGGAAGGCAAGAAGAAGTAAGGGCTGAAACATGAAGACGGCAAAAGAACTTATGGATCGCCGCAAGGCCCGGATTCGCTGGTCCCTGCGCAAGAAGGCGGGCAGCCGCCCGCGTCTCTCGGTGCACCGTACCAACGTGCACATCTACGCCCAGGTGATCGACGACGCGAATGGCGTGACCCTGGCTGCGGCTTCGACGCTGGAAGCGGCGCTGCGCGAAGGCAAAACCTCCGACAAGGCTGCGGCCGAAGCGGTGGGCAAGCTGATCGCGGAACGTGCGAAGGCGGCGGGCGTGACCGACGTGGTGTTCGACCGCGGCGGCTACATGTTCCATGGCCGGGTCAAGGCCCTGGCCGACGCCGCCCGCGAAGGCGGACTGCAGTTCTGAGGGGATGAAGAAGTATGGCTCGTAATCCGAATTCCGAACGTCGTCCGCAGAAGGGCAACCAGCCCGAGCGCGAGCGCGAGCGCGAGGACGAATTCGTCGACAAGCTCGTGCACATCAACCGCGTCGCCAAGGTGGTCAAGGGCGGCCGGCGCTTCTCGTTCGCTGCTCTCGTGGTGGTGGGCGACCAGAAGGGCCGCGTCGGCTACGGTACCGGCAAGGCGCGTGAAGTGCCCGAGGCGATCCGCAAGGCCACCGATCAGGCCAAGCGCAACATGATCCGCGTGCCGCTGCGCGAGGGTCGGACTCTTCACCACGACATCCACGGCCACTTCGGCGCGGGTCGCGTGATTCTCCGCTCGGCGGAGCCGGGTACCGGCATCATCGCCGGCGGCCCGATGCGCGCGATCTTCGAGACCATGGGCGTGCAGGACGTGGTGGCGAAGTCGACCGGCACCGCCAACGCGCACAACATGATCAAGGCGACCTTCGATGCGCTCACGCATCTGAACTCGCCCCGCATGGTGGCGAACAAGCGTGGCAAGAAGGTCGGCGACATCGTCGGCCGCCGCGACGGCGTCGCCGCGGTGAAGGAGTAAGACCGATGGCCGAGAAGACGATCAAGGTCACCCAGACCGGCAGCCCGATCGGACGCAAGTCCGATCAGCGCGCGACCCTGGTGGGCCTGGGGCTCAACAAGATGCACCGCACCCGCGAGCTCGAGGATACGCCCTCGGTGCGCGGCATGATCAACAAGGTCCACCACCTGGTGAAGGTGGAAGAGGCCTAACGTCGGTAGCAAGGAAACTAAGGCTATGAAACTCAACCAGATTGCCGACAATGCCGGTGCGCGCAAGGCGCGCACCCGCGTGGGTCGCGGCATCGGCTGCACCAAGGGTAAGACCTGCGGTCGCGGCGTGAAGGGCCAGAAGTCCCGCACCGGCGTCGCCATCAACGGCTTCGAAGGCGGCCAGATGCCCATCTACCGCCGTCTGCCGAAGCGCGGCTTCAAGAACCCGAACGCGGTCGAGTACTACGTCCTCACCGTCGCCCGCCTGCAGAAGGCGATCGACGGCGGCCGTCTCGACCTCGCCAAGCCGATCACCGGCGAAGTGCTCAAGGAAGCCGGCGTCATCCACAAGACCCTCGCCGGTCTGCGTCTCATCGGCACCGGTGAGCTGTCGGCGAAGGTTGCGATCGAGGTCGTCGGTGCGACCCCGGGCGCGATTGCGTCGGTCGAGAAGGCCGGCGGCACCGTCACGGTGCTGAAGGCCGTCGCCGCGGAAGCGGCCGAGGGCTGATCGCCCAAGTCTTGAAACTCCGGCGCGGATGCCTTCCGCGCCGGGGTTCCCGTCTTTTCCATGGGGCTGCGGCTCCTGCCGCACCGATACTACTGTAACCGGGGTCTTCGCTCATGGCGTCCGCTGCCGAACAACTCGCCGCGAACATGAATTGGTCGGTTCTGTCGAAGGCGACGGAACTCAAGAATCGAATCTGGTTCACCCTGTTCGTGCTGGTGATCTACCGCCTCGGCACCTGGGTGCCGGTGCCGGGTATCGATTCGGCCGTCCTCAGCCAGGTGTTCCAGCAGCACGGTGGCGGCATCCTCGGCAACTTCGACATGTTCGCCGGCGGCGCGCTGCATCGTATGTCGATCCTCGCGCTCGGCGTGATGCCCTACATTTCGGCCTCGATCATCGTCCAGCTCATGGGCATCGCCTCGGATACCGTGGCGCAGCTCAAGAAGGAAGGCGAGGCGGGCCGCAAGAAGCTCAACCAGTACACCCGCTATCTCACCGTCATTCTCGCCGCGGCGCAGGGCTACGGCATCGCGACCGGCCTTGAGAACATGGTGAGCGCGGGCGGCGTTTCGCCGGTCATGGAGCCGGGCCTGTTCTTCCGCGGCGTCACCGTCGCCACCCTCGTCGGCGGCACGATGTTCCTGATGTGGATGGGCGAGCAGATCACCCAGCGCGGCATCGGCAACGGCATTTCGCTGATCATCTTCTCGGGCATCGTCGCCGGCATCCCGGCCGCGCTCGCCCACACCCTCGAACTCGGCAAGACCGGCGCGCTGCCCGCGTTCGTGATCGTCGGCTTCCTGGTGATGGCGCTGGTGGTGATCGCCGGTATCGTCTACATCGAGCGTGCGCAGCGCCGGGTGCTGATCCAGTATCCGAAGCGCCAGGTCTCCGCGACCCGCATGACCGGCGGCGACACCCAGCACATGCCGCTCAAGATCAACACCTCGGGCGTGATCCCGCCGATCTTCGCCTCGGCGCTGATGGGCCTGCCGGTGACCTACGCGCAGATGATGGGCGCGAACACCCCGGAATGGCTGCAGCCGATCCTCGCGGCGTTCTCGCGCGGCAACCCGGTCTACATGCTGTCGTTCTCGGCGCTGGTGGTGTTCTTCGCGTTCTTCTATACCACCGTGGTGTTCAACCCGGACGACACCGCCGACAACCTCAAGAAGGGCGGCGGCTTCATTCCGGGTATCCGCCCCGGCAAGAACACCGCGGAATATCTCCGCTACGTGCTCAACCGTCTGACCTTCGTCGGCGCCTGCTACCTGGTGCTGGTGACGCTCCTGCCCGAGCTCCTGATGTTCAAGTGGGGCCTGCCGTTCTACTTCGGCGGCACCTCGCTCCTGATCGTCGTCTCGGTGACCATGGACACGGTGACGCAGGTGCAGTCGCACCTCCTCGCGCACCAGTACGAAGGCCTGATCAAGCGTTCGCGTCTGAGCCGCGGCGGTCGCCGCTCGGGCGGCAAGTAAACAAGAAAAAATCTTGGCTTGGTGATCAAGGGGGGCCCGCAAGGGCAGGGTAGAATGAAGATGGAAGGCAAACGAATCATCCTGATGGGGCCGCCCGGCGGCGGCAAGGGCACTCAGGCGCGCCTGCTCCAGGATGAGTTCGGCATCGTTCAGCTTTCGACCGGCGACATGTTGCGCGCCGCGGTCAAGGCGGGCACCGAGATCGGCCTCAAGGCCAAGGCGGTGATGGAGGCGGGCCAGCTCGTTTCCGACGACCTGATGGTCGGCGTGATCAAGGCCCGCATCGCGGAGCCGGATTGCGCCAACGGCTTCATTCTCGACGGCTTCCCGCGGACGATTCCGCAGGCGGAAGCCCTCGACACCATGCTCGCCGACATGAACATGGGGCTCGACGCGGTGATCGAGGTGCGCGTGCCCGACGAGATGATCGTCGAGCGCATCACCGGCCGGTATTCCTGCGCCAAGTGCGGCGCGGGCTACCACGACAAGTTCCAGAAGCCGAAGGTCGAGGGCGTCTGCGACGTCTGCGGCTCGACGGAGTTCATTCGCCGCAAGGACGATACCGCGGAAACCGTGGAGACTCGTCTTGAGGCGTATCACCGACAGACGGCACCGTTGCTTCCTTACTACGAAGAGCGCGGGCTGTTGAAGACCATTGACGGGGCGGCGCCGATCGACGACGTGACCCGCCAGCTGGTGGATGCAGTGGCGGGCTAAGGCCCGTTGTGGAAATAATACCCGGTGCCCATATGGGAGCCGTTGACTCGGGAAAGCATATGCGTATAATCCCGCGACTTCGGATTTTCCGCGAAATGGTGTGCACCAAAGGTTAGTGCTAGGGAGAAGCGGCATTGGCGCGTATTGCAGGCGTTAATATCCCGACCAACAAGCGCGTGGTGATCGCCTTGACCTACATCTACGGCATCGGTCCGAAGATGGCCAAGGAGATCTGCGGCAAGGTCGGCATCACCGATGAGCGTCGGGTGAACCAGCTTTCCGATGAGGAAGTGCTGCGTATCCGTGAAGTCATCGACAGCGACTACACGGTGGAGGGTGACCTTCGTCGTGAAACCACGATGAATATCAAGCGGCTGATGGACCTCAAGTGCTATCGTGGCCTGCGCCATCGTCGTGGCCTGCCGGTTCGCGGCCAGCGCACGCATACCAATGCGCGCACCCGTAAAGGTCCGGCGAAACCCATCGCCGGCAAGAAGAAGTAAAAGGACTGATGGCACATGGCTAAGGCAGCTGCCGCGCGTCCGCGTCGTCGTGAGCGCAAGAATATCGTCTCCGGCGTCGCGCATGTGAACGCGTCGTTCAATAACACCATGGTTACCATCACCGATGCCCAGGGCAATGCGATTTCCTGGTCCTCGTCGGGTATGATGGGCTTCAAGGGCTCCCGCAAGTCCACGCCGTACGCGGCGCAGATGGCTGCGGAAGACGCCGGCAAGAAGGCCATGGACCACGGCATGAAGACGCTTGAGGTCGAAGTCAAGGGTCCGGGTTCGGGGCGTGAGTCGGCGCTGCGTGCGCTGCAGGCGGTGGGTTTCACCATCACTGCGATCCGCGACGTGACTCCGATCCCGCACAACGGTTGCCGTCCGCGCAAGCGTCGGCGCGTGTAATTTCGGCTTCCACACGGATGATGCGACGGTTTCCCGAGTTCCTCGGGGACCCGTCGTTTCGTCCGTTCGACTGTGGGGAAATCTCCCCTCGATCCGTCTGATGAGGCACCCCGTGATTCAGAAGAATTGGCAGGAACTGATCAAACCGAACAAGCTCACCATCGAGCCGGGCGACGATCCGACGCGCGTTGCGAAGATCATCGCCGAGCCTCTGGAGCGCGGTTTCGGCATGACCGTCGGCAACGCGCTGCGTCGCGTTCTGCTGTCGTCCCTGCAGGGCGCGGCGGTGACCGCGATCCAGATCGAGAACGTCCTGCACGAGTTCTCCTCGGTGCCGGGCATCCGCGAGGACGTCACCGACATCATCCTCAACGTCAAGAACGTCGCGCTGCGTATGCACGCCGAGGGTCCGAAGCGCATGAGCCTGCGCAAGACCGGCCCGGGCGTCGTCACCGCCGGGATGATCGAGGCGGGCGCGGATATCGAGATCCTCAACCCGGATCTCGTGCTTTGCACCCTCGATGAAGGCGCGGTGTTCAACTGCGAATTCACCGTCAACACCGGCAAGGGCTACGTCCCGGCGTCGATGAACCGTCCCGAGGATTGCCCGATCGGCCTGATCCCGGTCGACGCGATCTTCTCGCCGGTGCTCAAGGTCGCGTACGAGGTCGACAACACCCGCGTCGGCCAGGTCACCGACTACGACAAGCTGGTGCTCAACATCGTCACCGACGGCACCGTCACCCCGGAAGACGCGGTTGCGCTCGCCGCCCGCATCGTCCAGGACCAGATGCAGCTGTTCGTGAACTTCGAGGAGCCGCAGACCCAGCCCGAGGCCGAAAAGGCCGACGAGCTGCCGTTCAACAAGAACCTGCTGCGCAAGGTCGACGAGCTGGAGCTTTCCGTCCGCTCGGCGAACTGCCTCAAGAACGACAACATCATCTACATCGGCGATCTCGTTCAGAAGACCGAGACCGAGATGCTCCGCACCCCGAACTTCGGCCGCAAGTCCTTGAACGAGATCAAGGAAGTGCTCGCCTCGATGGGTCTGCACCTCGGCATGGACATTCCGAACTGGCCGCCGGAGAACATCGAAGAGCTGGCGAAGAAGCTCGAAGAGCCCTACTAAGGGCTCTTCCCTTCGCCGGGATTGGTTTTGGGAAGTGGGCTCATGGGGAGCCCGGCGATCCGGCCCTGGGGGCGACCCTGCGGCGGATTCGCAAGATGACATCGGACTCGCGAGCGAGCCGACAACGTTTAGGAGGATGGGATGCGTCACCGTATGGGCGGTCGTAAACTGAACCGCACGAGTGCTCACCGTAGCGCGATGTTCGCCAACATGGCCGCAGCGCTGATCAAGCACGAGCAGATCAAGACCACGCTGCCGAAGGCGAAGGAACTGCGTCCCATCGTCGAGAAGCTCATCACCCTCGGCAAGCGCGGCGACCTGCACGCTCGCCGTCAGGCCTATGCGCAGTTGCGCGACGACGTGATCGTCGCCAAATTGTTCACGGTTCTGAAGGATCGCTACGCCACCCGCCAGGGCGGCTACTCGCGCGTGCTGAAGGCGGGCTTCCGCTACGGCGACTGCGCGCCGATGGCGATCATCGAGCTGGTCGATCGTGACCCCGAGGCGAAGGGCAAGGACTCCGGCCCGACGATGATCGTGGCCGAAGAGGAAGGCGCCGAGGCGTAAGCCCGGCCCTGCCCAGCGTATGTGGGAAAGGCGGCCTTCGGGTCGCCTTTTCGCTTTCTGGAGAGGAAGGAAACCGGACGATGACGGGATTGCGGGCCTGGATGGCCGCGGCGGGAATGGTGCTGACGCTGACGGCGCCGGCGATGGCGCAGGAAGTGAAGGTTCCGCCGGAGAGCCGTGCGCAGATCCAGCAGTCGTTCGCGCCGGTGGTCAAGGCGGTCGCGCCCGCGGTGGTCAACATCTACACCCGCAAGACCGTGACCGTGCGTCAGCGCGTCAATCCGCTGCTCGACGACCCGTTCTTCCGCCAGTTCTTCGGCGACCAGTTCGGCCTCAACCAGTCGGTGCCGCGCGAGCGCGTCGAGCGTGCGCTCGGCTCGGGCGTGATCATCGATCCCGATGGCGTGATCGTCACCAACAACCACGTCATCGACGGCGCCGACGAGATCACCGTGGTGCTCTCCGACCGCCGCGAGTATCCCGCCACCGTGGTCGGGCGCGACCCCAAGACCGACATCGGCGTGCTGCGCATCGACACCCACGGACGCAAGCTCGAGTATCTCGAATTCGGCGACGCCGACAGCCTCGAGGTCGGCGACCTCGTGCTCGCCATCGGCAATCCCTTCGGCCTCAACCAGACCGTGACCTCGGGCATCGTCTCGGCGCTCGCGCGGACCTCGGTGGGCGTCGCGGACTACGGCTTCTTCATCCAGACCGACGCGGCGATCAACCCCGGCAACTCCGGCGGCGCGCTGGTCGACATGCACGGACGCCTGGTCGGCCTCAACTCGGCGATCTATTCGCGCGGCGGGCCGTCGGCGGCGGGCAGCATCGGCATCGGCTTCGCGATCCCGAGCGCGATGGTGCGCGCGGTCGCGCACAGCCTGCTCGTGCACGGGCGTCCGGTGCGCTCGTGGTTCGGCGCGTCGGGCGAGACGGTCTCGGCGGAAATGGCCGACAGCCTCGGGCTCGACCATCCGTTCGGCGCGATCATCAGCGACGTCTACGCCAACAGCCCGGCGGCGCACGCGGGGCTGGAGCCGGGCGACATCGTGCTCGACATCGACGGCCGCGAGGTCGCCGACGTCGCGGGCCTGCGCTACCGCCTCGCCACCATCCCGGTGGGCAGCGACGCCAAGCTCACCGTGCTGCGCCGCGGCAGCCATCTCTCGCTCACCGCCAAGCTGATCGAGCCGCCCGAGACGCCGCCGCGCAACCTCACCCGCGTCGGTGGGCGCACCCCGCTTTCGGGCGCGGAGATCGGCAACCTCAGTCCGGCGCTCGCCGAGGAGACCGGAATGCCGCTCGGCACCGGCGGGGTGGTGATCACCCGGCTCGAACGCGGCTCGGTGGCGGCCCGACTCGGCTTCCGCCCCGGTGATCGCATCGACGTGATCAACGGCCACAAGGTCGACGTGGTGCGCACCGCGATGAAACTCCTGAAGGGCGCGCAGGGTGGCTGGCGCGTCGAAATCCTGCGCGATGGCGAACGCCTCGCGATGTCGGTGGACGGTTGAGCATGAGCGAAGGCGACCTCTTCCCCCAGGCCAAACCCAAGCGCGCGCAGAAGGCCGCGCCGCACCCGCTCGCCGACCGGCTGCGCCCGGCGGAGATCGAGGACATTCTCGGCCAGGACCACGTGCTCGGGGCGGACGGCCCGCTCGGGCGGCAGATCGCCCAGG
>QKGW01000522.1 GCA_003250275.1 Alphaproteobacteria bacterium | reverse complement strand
CTCGCTGCCGTATTCCCTACCGCTGTTCTCGGGCCGGCTGTTCTTCTCCGAGCCGGAGCGCGGCGACGTGATCGTCTTCCGCCATCCGCGCGAGCCCGACGTCAACTACATCAAGCGCCTCATCGGCCTGCCGGGCGACCGGATCCAGGTCGTCGGGGGGATTCTCCACATCAACGGCAAGCCGGTGGAGCGCCGCCGCATCGAGGACTTCGTCTACGTCGACCAGGATGGCAGTACCCGCCGCATTCCGCAGTTCGTCGAGACCCTGCCGGGCGGCCGCGAGCACCGCATCCTCGAAGAGAGCGACACCGCGCCGTTCGACAACACCCGCGAATACGTGGTGCCGCCGAATCACTACTTCATGATGGGCGACAACCGCGACAACTCGGTGGATAGCCGCCGCGCCGTGGGCTACGTTCCCGAGGAGAATCTGATCGGCCGCGCGACCGTGGTATTCTTCTCTCACGAAGCCGACGTGCACTGGTGGGAGATCTGGAAATGGCCGACCTCGATCCGCTACGGGCGGCTCCTGCAGTCCGTCGACTGAGTTTGGCGGAGTTCGCCCGGTGATGAGCGAAATCAAAGCCGACCCTCGTCTCGCGGCGGTCGAGGAACGGCTCGGCCATCGCTTCCGCGATCCCGGTCTGCTGCGCGACGCGCTCACTCATCCGAGTCTCGCCGCCGGTCCCGGCCGCCGGCGGACGCGCGGCGGCGCTTCGCCCTACGAACGCCTGGAATTCCTCGGCGACCGCGTCGTCGGCCTCGCGGTTGCGGAAATGCTCTGGCGGCGTTTCCCCAACGAGCCCGAGGGCGATCTTTCGCGGCGCTTCACCGCGCTGGTGAGCCAGGAGCCGATGGCGGAAATCGCGCAGGAACTCGATCTCGGCTCGGCGTTGATCCTCTGCGCGGGCACCGAGAAGGACAACGGGCGCAGCAATCCCTCGATCCTGTCCGACGCCTGCGAAGCGGTGATCGGCGCGGTGTTCGCCGATGCCGGTTTCGATACCGCCCGCGCCCTCGTCGAGCGCCTGTGGTCCTCGCGCATCGACCGGGAGGCCGAGCCGCCGCGCGACGCCAAGACCGCGCTTCAGGAATGGGCGCAGGGCAGGGGACTGCCGCTGCCGTGCTACGAAGTCCTCGCGCAGGAAGGGCCGTCGCACGCGCCGACCTTCCGCGTGCGGGTGTCGGTCGAACGGACCGGAGACGCGGAGGCCGAAGGCACCTCCAAACGCAATGCTGAACGTGCGGCGGCGGAAATCCTGCTGTCGTTGATCACCTCAAAGGAAGAGAACGCTTGAACGATACCCAAACCCAGCGCTGCGGCTTCGTTGCCGTCGTCGGCGCGCCCAATGCGGGCAAGTCCACCCTGGTCAACGCCGCGGTCGGCAGCAAGGTCTCGATCGTCACCCACAAGGTGCAGACCACCCGCGCGCGAGTGCGCGGCATCGCGGTCCACGGCGAGACGCAGATCGTCTTCGTCGACACCCCCGGCATCTTCGCGCCGCGCCGCCGTCTCGACCGCGCAATGGTCGCCGCCGCCTGGACCGAGGCCCAGGACGCCGATGCGGTGATGCTCCTGATCGACGCGCAGCGCGGCATCACCCCCGATGTCGAGGCGATCGTCGGCAAGCTCGCCGCCGCGCGCCCGAAGCACCTCTTCCTGGTGCTCAACAAGATCGACCTGGTGCCGCGCGAGAAGCTGCTCGACCTCGCCGCGCGCGCCAACGCCGCGCTCGAATTCGACCGCACCTTCATGATCTCCGCGAGCGGCGGCGACGGCGTCCAGACCATCCTCGACACCCTCACCGAAATCCTGCCCGAGGGGCCGTGGCTGTTCGATCCGGAGCAGCTCTCCGACATGCCGAACCGCCTGCTCGCTGCCGAGATCACCCGCGAGCAGGTGTTTCTGCAGCTGCATCAGGAACTCCCGTACGCGATGACGGTGGAGACCGAGGCGTGGGAGGATCGCGAGGACGGCAGCGTCAAGATCGACCAGACGATCTACGTGCAGCGCGACGGCCAGAAGAGCATCGTGCTCGGCAAGGGCGGCTCGCGGATCAAGGCGATCGGCGCGGCGGCGCGCAAGGAACTGGAGACGCTGCTGGAGTGCCCGGTGCACCTGTTCCTGTTCGTCAAAGTGCGCGACAACTGGCTCGACGACCCCGAGCGCTACCGGGATTGGGGATTGGATTTCAACGCCTGAGGACTCTTTCCTCAAGCCATGTATCAACGGTGACGAAGCGGAATGATCGCGTGGGACGATAGCGGCATCATCCTCGGGCGGCGTCGCCACGGGGAGACCGACGTGATCGTGACCGCGCTCACCCGCACCCACGGCCGCCACGCAGGGTTGGTCAAGGGCGGGGTGTCGCGGCGTCTGCGGGGCGATCTCGAACCCGGTAGCCGGGTGACGCTGTCCTGGCACGCGCGGCTCGACGAGCACCTCGGTGCCTTCCGCTGCGAAGGCGCGACCGCGGTGCCGCTCGCGGTGATGGAGCATCCGGCGCGCCTCGCCGCGCTGGTCTCCGCCTGCGGGCTCCTCGACACGTTGCTGCCCGAGCGCGAGCCGCACGGCGATCTCTACCACCTCACCGGCGGGCTGCTCGACCGCCTCGAAGACGACGATTGGGCGGCGTCCTACGCCGATTTCGAGCGCGGCCTTCTGGAGGCGCTGGGGTTCGGTCTGCGCCTCGAAGTCTGCGCCGCGACCGGCTCCGCCGAGGATCTGCGCTGGGTTTCGCCGAAGACCGGCTGCGCGGTTTCGGGTGCGGCGGGCGCGGCCTGGGCGGCGCGGTTGCTGCCGTTCCCCGAGGTGTTCCGGCGCACCGGCGTCGCATCGGCGGAGGATGTGGTGGCGGGTCTCGCCGTGACCGGCTATTTTCTCGAACGGCACGTGCTGGAGGGACGGGGATTCCCCGAGGCGCGGGGCCGATTGATCGAGCGTTTGTCGAGGGTTTGAGGGTATGGCCGCGAATACCGCCGAAGATGTGAAGGACGTTCAACTCAGCGAGGCCCTGGGCGACCGCTATCTCGCCTATGCGCTTTCGACGATCGTGTCGCGCTCGCTGCCCGACGTGCGCGACGGCCTCAAGCCGGTGCACCGCCGCCTGCTCTACGCGATGCGGCAGCTCAAGCTCGATCCGGCCTCGGGCTTCAAGAAATGCGCCCGCGTCGTCGGCGACGTCATCGGTAAGTATCACCCCCACGGCGATTCCGCGGTCTACGAGGCGCTCGTGCGTCTCGCCCAGGATTTCGCGGTGCGCTATCCGCTGATCGAGGGGCAGGGCAACTTCGGCAACATCGACGGCGATAACGCCGCGGCGATGCGATACACCGAATCCCGCCTCACCGAGGTCGCCCAGGCGCTGATGGCCGGGCTCGACGAGGACGCGGTCGATTTCCGCAAGACCTACGACGGCGAGGACGAGGAGCCGGTGGTGCTGCCCGCCGCGTTCCCCAACCTGCTCGCCAACGGCGCGGCAGGCATCGCGGTCGGCATGGCGACCAACATTCCGCCACACAACGCCGCCGAGCTTTGCGACGCGCTGCGCCACCTGATCAAGGCGCCGGAAGCCGAGGTCGCCGACCTGCTCGCGTTCGTTCCGGGGCCGGATTTCCCCACCGGCGGCGTGCTCGTGGAAACCCCGGCGCTGATCCGCGAGGCCT
Source organism: Alphaproteobacteria bacterium (assembly GCA_003250275.1). Lineage (GTDB taxonomy): Bacteria > Pseudomonadota > Alphaproteobacteria > Rhodospirillales > Rhodospirillaceae > Oleispirillum. The sequence goes on along the minus strand of QKGW01000522.1, from coordinate 700 downwards.
ACGAGACCGGCCGCGGCGGCTTCCGCCTGCGCGCGCGGTGGGAGAAGGAAAGCCTCAGCCACGGCCTCTACCAGATCATCGTCACCGAAATCCCCTATCAGGTGCAGAAGTCGAAGCTGATCGAGCGCATCGCCGAGCTGATGGGGCAGAAGAAGCTGCCGCTCCTCGCCGACATCCGCGACGAGTCGACCGAGGACGTGCGGCTGGTGCTGGAGCCGCGCAACCGCAGCGTCGACCCCGAACTGCTGATGGAGCAGCTGTTCCGCCTCTCCGAGATGGAAATCCGCTTCTCGCTCAACATGAACGTGCTCGACGCGGCGGGAACGCCCGCGGTGCTCAATCTCAAGCAGGTGCTGAAGCAGTTCCTCGACCATCGCCACGAGGTGCTGGAGCGGCGTTCGCGCCATCGCTTGGCGAAGATCCGCCATCGCCTCGAAATCCTCGACGGCTTCCTGATCTGCTTTCTCAACCTCGACGAGGTGATCCGCATCATCCGTGAGGAGGAAGAGCCCAAGGCGTCGCTGATCGAGACCTTCAAGCTCACCGACGTGCAGGCCGAGGCGATTCTCAACATGCGCTTGCGCTCGCTGCGCCGCCTCGAGGAAATGCAGATCAAGACCGAGCACAAGGCGCTCTCCGAAGAGGCCAAGGGCCTGGAGGCGCTGCTCGCCGATCCGGCGCTGCGCTGGAAGAAGCTCGA
>QKGW01000245.1 GCA_003250275.1 Alphaproteobacteria bacterium | reverse complement strand
CCGGGCTTCCTGCCGCTCGCCGACTGGCCCGGTGCGCCGCCCGCCGAAGGCGCGATGGTCGCGGTGATGATCGACCGTCCGGCGCGTGCCGAGAAGGGGCCGCGCCTCACCGGCAAGCTGCGCCTCGCCACCCCGCGCCTGATCCTTTCGCCGTTCCGCGCCGGGGCTTCGGCGTCGCGCCGCCTCGCGGCCGATGCGGGCCGCCGCCTGCTCGCCTGGGCCGAGGCCGGCGCGCAGCCGGGCGAGGGCTGGGTGGTGCGCGGTGCCGCTGCCGGGTTCGCCGAGGCGGTTCTGGAGCGCGACCGCGCGCGCTTGCGCCAGCGCTGGGACGAGATTCAAGCCAAGATGACCGAGGGCGGAGGCGTCGCCTGCCTGCGCGAGGCGCCCGATCCGTTCGCCGAGTGGCTCGCCGAGTTCGGTGCCGACCTCGCGTCGGTGTCGGTGGCCGCCGGAGTGCTGACCCACGCCGCGCGCGGCGTGCTGGTCGAGCGCGTGCCGTTGCTCGCCTCGCTCGGCGATCCGTTCGCCGAGGCGGGCGGCGAGGATGCGCTTGCCGACGCGCTCGCCCCGGTGGTTTCGCTGCCCAGTGGCGGGCGGCTGATCCTCGAGGCGACGCGCGCATTTCTTGCCGTCGACGTCGACACCGGCGGCGACACCGCGCCCGACGCGGCGCGGCGCGTCAACGACGCGGCGATGGACGCCCTTGCGCGGGTGCTGGTGCTACGCAATATCGGCGGGGGCGTGGTGATCGACGCGGTGCCGGAATCCCGCAAGGGCGCGACCGAGGCGCAGCGCCGCCGTCTCGCCGACCGCCTGCGCGACGCGGCTCAGGCCGATCCGCGCCTGCGCGTCGCCGGATGGACGCCGCTCGGCCACATCGAGGCGGTGCGCGACCGCCGCGGCCTCTCGCTCGCCGAGACGGTGACGGGCGACAGCCTCGGCGACGGCGACGCCGCCGTCGAAACCCTGGCGCTCGACGTTCTGCGCGCCTGGGTCGCCGCGGCGCGCGGCGGCAACACCGCGCGGCCCGCCGTGCCGCCCACCGTCGCGGGCTGGTTCGAGGGCGCCGGACGCGGCGCGGTCGCCGAAGCCGAAAGCATGACCGGCGCGCGGTTCGCCTGGCGCGTCGGGGGAGTGGAGCTATGACCGACCTGAAGCCCTGCCCGATCTGCGGCAAGCCTGCCGACCCGACCGAGCGGCCGTTCTGCTCGCGCCGCTGCCGTCTCGTCGACCTCAATCGCTGGATGACCGGCGCCTATGCGGTGCCGGTCATCGAGGACGACGACGACGCGGATTGGGAAACCATCCACGACGGCGAAGACAAGTCCTAGGCGCAGCAGTAGCCCATCTCTTCCGAGGGCTCGAAGAAGCCGACCGTGGCGCCCGTCGGATCGGTGAGCAGGGTGATGTGCCCGACGCCCGGAACCGCGAAGCGTTCGCGGACCGTGGTCGCGCCCGCCGCGAGCGCCGCCGCGCCCGACGCGGTGACGTCTTCGGTGGCGATGTAGGAGAACCAGTGCGGCGACACCCCGTCGAACTTCTCGGCGGAAATGTCGAAAATCCCCGCGATTGGTTTGCCGTCGAGTTTGGCGATGACGTACGTGACCTCCGGATTCGCGTTCGAGAGTTCGAAGGTCCAGCCGAACACCTCGCCGTAGAAGCGCTGCGCGCCGGCTACGTCGCGGGTCAGCAGTTCGTTCCAGCAGAATATGCCGTTCATCGAGACCTCCTCCGTCAGTCGCAGTGCGGCGGATCCGCCGGCACGCGGTTGAGAGTGGCAATCGCCGGCCAGTGCTCGCTGCGGCGGAGCTGGCAGCCGAAAAGGTCCTGGGCTACCTCGGCGCCGCCCGGCAGGTCCGGCTTCCACGCGGCGGCGAGGAATGCGCGCGCCGCGTCGAGGTGTCCTGTATATATAAGGTCGTATGTCCGATTCAGCAGCGGATAGGGCAGGAAGCCGTGCGCCTGCGCCGCCGACCAGTCCCAGGTGTCGCGGTCGGCGAGGAGCTTGGCGAGCGGCGGCGCGGGTTTGCGCATCGCGGCTTCGTCGAGCGCGAGCGTCTCCCCTTCGAGGCGGTAGACCACCGTCGGCGCGGGCGAACCCGCGAACGACGCGCGCCAGTAGGCGAACACGTTCTCACCGCCGATCAGCCGCCACACGCCGTCCGCACCCTTTTCGAAGCGGGCGCCGTAGTTGCCGTCGAACGGCAGGGCACGGGCGCTGACGGTCTCGCCGAGGGTGACGAGGCTCAGCGCGAAGCAGCAGTGCGCGCCGCCCGAAAAGGTCTGCACCACCACCTGCGGCGCGCTGCCACCGGTGAGGTTCTCCCCGAACGGCGGCGCTCCGGCGTCCCGCCAGGTGTCGAGCGCGTTGAGTCCGACGTGGGCGTCGACGAATTCGAGCACGGCCTTGCCGCCGCGCGAGAAGGTCAGGCGGTCCTCGTAGTTGCCGGCGTCGGGGGTGCGCGCGGTCAGCGCGATTTCGGTGCCGGCGAGGGTCCAGTGGCGGTCGGCCTCGGCGGCGTGGGCGGAAGCGGCGAGCAGCAGCGCCGGAAGAAGCAGGCAGAACGGGCGCATCGCGGCCTCCGTAGCGGGGAACGGGCGGGGCGGCGGCTCCGCCCTATCCCCGAAAAATGCTAAAAAAGCGGAAAAAGTTGCAATGCCCGCTGGACAGAAGCCCGAAACTTTTTTATACGTTCCGCCTCCGCCGCGATGGGGCCCAGCGCCCCGCCCGCCGCGTGTGCCCAGGTAGCTCAGTTGGTAGAGCATGCGACTGAAAATCGCAGTGTCGGTGGTTCGAATCCGCCCCTGGGCACCATTTCTTTTCCCGTGACCGCAACCGCGCCTTCCGAGCGCGGTTTTTTGTTGCCTGATTCGGACCGCGGTGTGCGGTGCCGCGCAAGGGCGGCGTTTCGGGTGCTGTCCATCTGAGATGAATTTAGAAATTGTATTCTATTTCATCAGGCGCGCTCGGCGCTTCCGGGCGATCTTGCCCGATGGTTCCCGATGTTCCGGTGTGCGCTCGTGATCGTGAAGAAAAATCGGTCTATCGGGGCGATGCGTGCGGCGCGGGGAGGCGCGCGGCGGGCGTCGCCCGGCGGTGTGCGGCGTTCGATCCGGAAAGGGAATTTTTATTTCATTTTTACTCGTGGTGAAATATACTCGCTCTCCAGAGAGGGGCGGCCTGGCCGCGTCGCTGCCGAAGGGGCTTCGGCGGCGTTGTCTCCCCGGCGCGCCCTGCGCCGGGACTTCCGGATGAGGAGGCGGTGGAACCGTGAACTATCCAAAACTCGACGTGATCACCATGGGCCGCTCGTCGGTGGATCTCTACGGCCAGCAGATCGGCGGCCGCCTGGAGGACATGGGCAACTTCGTCAAGGCGGTGGGCGGCAGCCCGACCAACACCGCGATCGGCATGGCGCGGCTCGGGCTCAAGCCCGGCCTGATCACCCGCGTCGGCGACGAGCACATGGGCCGCTTCATCCGCGAGCAACTGGTCCGCGAGGGCGTCGAGGTCAGCGGCGTGCACACCGACCCGGCGCGCTTCACCGCGCTCGCGATCCTCGGGGTTTGCGACGAGAAGAACTTCCCGCTGCTGTTCTACCGGACCGACTGCGCCGACGCCGCGCTCGACGAGAGCGATATCGACCCCGAGTACATCCTCTCCGCCGGGGCGGTGGTGGTTTCGGGTACGACCTTCTCGCGCGCTCACAGTGCCGCGGCGCAGAAGAAGGCGATGCGTATCGCGCGGGAGAACGGCCGCCGCGTCGCGTTCGACATCGACTACCGGCCCAACCTCTGGGGCCTCGCCGGACTCGGCGCGGGCGAGGAGCGCTACATCCGCTCCGACCGGGTGACCGAGCATTTGCAGGAAATCCTGCCCGGCTGCGATCTCATCGTCGGCACCGAGGAGGAAATCCATATCGCCGGCGGCACCACCGACACCCTCGAAGCCCTGCGCACGATCCGCCGCTTCTCGGCGGCGACGCTGGTGTGCAAGCGCGGGCCGATGGGCTGCGTCGTCTTCCCCGCCGAGATTCCGGACGACATCGAAAAGGGCATCCAGGGGCCGGGCTTCCCGGTCGAGGTCTACAACGTTCTCGGCGCGGGCGACGCCTTCATGGCCGGTTTCCTGCGCGGCTGGCTGCGCGACGAGCCGTTCGAGACCTGCTGCGCATGGGCGAACGCCTGCGGCGCGTTCGCGGTGTCGCGGCTGATGTGCTCGCCCGAATACCCGACCTGGCCGGAGCTGCAGCACTTCCTCGAACACGGCTCGGCGCACCACGCGCTGCGCAAGGACGAAACCCTCAACCACATCCACTGGACCACCACCCGCCGCCCGCAGCCCGACAACCTCAAGGTGCTGGCGATCGACCATCGTTCCCAGGTCGAGGA
>QKGW01000226.1 GCA_003250275.1 Alphaproteobacteria bacterium | reverse complement strand
GATCAGCGCGAGGATGGCGCGGTCCGCGAGCGGGCTCGACGGATCGGCGTCGATCACCGCGGTGAACACTTTCACCGCCTCCTCCATCTTGCCGGTGGAGGCGAGCACCTGGCCGTGCAGATAGTCGGCGGTCGTGGCCTGGCCTTCAAGCGGGCGCAGCTTGGCGACTGCCGCCTCGGCGGCAGGCCAGTCCTTGTGTTCGATCGCAATGCGGGCGCGGGTCTCCCACGCGACCGGATACTCGGGATCGAGTTCGGTGACGGCGGCGAGCAGCGCGAGCGCGCGGTTGCTGTCGCCGTTGATGTGGTAGAGCTGCGCGAGCCGCACCTGCGCCGCCTTGTTCGTCGGGGCGAGTTCGAGGAACTGGCTCAGGGTCTCGATCGCGAGATCGACGCGCCCCTGTTGCAGCAGCGCCTCGGCGAGGAGCTGGTAGACCTGCTGGGCGCGCGGGTTGTCGCGCAGGATGGTTCGGATGTCGGTGACGACGCTCTGATAGTCGCCCTTCTCGAACGACAGCGAGGCGCGCATGTAGAGCGCCTCGGGGTTGGTCGGCGCGCGGGTCAGCACCTCGTCGACGAGACGCTGGGCGGCCTCGCGTTCGCCGCGGCCGAAGCTGATCCGCGCCAGCATCGCGCGCGCGGTGAGGCCGGGCGGCTCCATCTTCTGGGTATTGGCGACCTGCTGCAGCACCGTGGTCGCGCCGGAGACGTCGCCCTCGCGCAGGTGCAGCTCGGCGAGCCAGAAGTTGAAGGCGTTGATCTTGGGATCGGCCTTGATGAATTCGACGAGCTGCGCCTCGGCGGCCTTGGGGCCGCGCACGTCGTTGAGGAACGCGACGAGCTGGCTCTTCATCGGAAGGTTGTCGGGCTCGCGCGCAATGCCGTCGCGCAGCACCTTCTCGGCGTCGTCGGGGCGCTTCGCGGCGACGAACATCCGCGCGAGATCGGCGCGCAGGGCGACGTCGTCGGGCTTGAGCGCGAAGAGTGCGTTGTAGGCGTCGGCGGCCTTGTCGATGTCGCCGAGCTTGCGGTAGAGCGCGACGCGCAGCTGCAGCAGCGACATGTCCTTCGGATGTTTGGCGATGCCCTCCTCCAGCACCTTGGCGGCGCGGTCGGGCTGGTCCATCGCGGTGTAGAGGCCGGTGAGCACGGCCACCGCTGCGGTGTTGTTCGGGTCCTTGGCGAGCGCGGCGTTGGCCTCGGCTTCGGCGCCGGCGTGATCGCCGCGGCGAAGCAGCAGCGCGCCCTTGATCGCGTGCGCGCCGGGATCGTCGGGCGTGTCCTCAAGGACGATCGCGAGCCGCTTCTCGACCTCGTCGTAGCGCTCGCCCGCGAGATACATCTCGGCGAGCTTGAGCAGCGCCGGACGGAAGCGGGCGTTCTGGTTCTCCGCCTCGCGGAAATTGAGGAACGCGGCGCGGAGGTTGCCCTGGGCCTCGTCGACGAGGCCGAGGCGATAGCGGATCTCCGGGTCGGTCGGCTTGATCCGGCCCGCGTTCTTGAACTCGACCCTCGCCTTTTCGTACTGACCCTGAGTCAGATACTCCATACCGCTCTGGATGTACTTGGCGGCGCGCTGTTCCGGATCCGAACACCCTGCGACGAGCGCCGCAAGACCCAGAGCCACCAGCAAGAACCGCGCTTTGCGTAGGATCATCTCGCTGCTCCGCGAATTTCGTTGTGGGGAGAGACGCTACAGGAACCGTAACCCGGTACGATACATGGGGATTGATGCCGCCGACGCCTAGTCGGGAACGGTATGGCGGAATTCTCTCTCGCGCGCCCGGCGCGGCGTACGGCGCATCGTCCGCCCGAAGGCAAACCGGAACCAATCGCGCGCATGAGAATTGAGTGTCGGCACCGTGTTAAACCGGGTCTGAGAGATGGTTGAAATGCCTCGTTGCAGGGGCATATAGAGGATGAATGCCGCGGCCGGTCGATTGCAAGGGCCAACGCGGTATTTTCTAACTCTTCTGCCGCCGCCACCGTTTCGGACCCGACAAACCGGTGTCGCCCTGGCCAATCGAGTTCCAAGTCCCGGAGCCTACCGGGGCCTTCGCGTGGGGTAAGGTGCGAACACGAACTTGAGTGGCCGAAACACGACCATGGACCACGCCTTCGCGCCCAGAGGGCCGAGTGCGTATCCGGATCATGCGAAACCGCTGGTGGCGTTATGCATCAAATCGTATCCGAAACCCGTAGCGATACCTACAGCCGCAGCCTCAGTCTCAATGCGGTGACGGTCGTCTCGATCGTCGGCTTCCTCGACCTCGCGGCAATGTCGGGCTCCTTTTTCCTCTCCTACCTCCAGGCCAACACCCAACCGCCCGAAATCGCGCGGATCTGGAAGGTGACGGACGCGGTCTTCGCGGGAAGCCTGCTCTACCTGATGTTCGCTTCGGGCGCCTACCGCGCCTCGCGGCTCTCCAACCTGATGTCGCAGTTGACCTACATCATGGTCAACGGCTTCGCCATCGCCGCGGTCGAGTGCGCGGTGCTGTGGGCGCTCGACCTCGCGCGCGAGTTCGCCTGGCCGTGGAGCGGCCCGATCAACATCGTCAGCATTGGCGCGATGACGATGTGCCTGGTCCGCATCGGCATTCACACGACGATCATCTCCGCCGCCGAGCACGGCCGCGTCGCCCGCAACATCGCGGTGGTCGGCGCGGGCAAGTCGGGGCAGATGCTGATCACCCAGCTGCGCGAAAAGCGCGAACCCTGGACCCACGTGATCGGCATCTTCGACGACCGCAAGGAACGCCTGCAGAAGGCTTCGAACTCGCTGCCGATCACCGGCACCGTCGAGGACCTGATCGCGTTCGCGCGCGACCACCGCGTCGACGAAATCCTCGTCGCGCTGCCGTGGCACGCCGAGAACCGCCTGCTCTACATCCTCGAGCAGCTCAAGGTGATCCCCTGCAACGTGCGGATGGCGCCCGACGGCATCAGCCTGCACTTCCTCGACACCGGCTTCTCGTCGGTCGACGGCATTCCGGTCTACAACATCTACCGCAAGCCGATCAGCGATTGGGGCGCGCTGCTCAAGCGCATCGAGGACCTGGTGTTCGGCGTCGGCATCCTGATCCTCACCGCGCCGGTGATGCTCGCCTGCGCGCTCGCGATCAAGCTCGACAGCCGCGGTCCGGTCCTCTTCCGCCAGAACCGCTACGGCTACAACAACTCGCTAATTTCGGTGTTCAAGTTCCGGACGATGTACCACGACCGGCGCGACGAGAACTGCGACGTCCAGACCACCAAGGGCGACCCGCGGATCACCCGCGTCGGCGGTTTCCTGCGCCGCACCAGCCTCGACGAACTGCCGCAGCTGTTCAACGTGCTGTCGGGCGAGATGTCGCTCGTCGGGCCGCGCCCGCACGCGGTCAACACCAAGGCCGCAGGCCGCCTGTTCGAGGAAATCGTCCACGAATACGCCGCCCGCCACAAGGTCAAGCCCGGCATCACCGGCTGGGCACAGGTGCTCGGCTGGCGCGGCGAGACCGACACCGAAGAAAAGATCCGCCGCCGCGTCGAGGCCGACCTCTACTACATGGAACACTGGTCGCTGTTCCTCGATATCGAAATTCTCTTCCGCACGCTCAGGGTGATCAGAGGGGAGAACGTCTATTGACCACAGCCACGCGTGAAACCGCCGCCAAGCACGACGACGGCAGCCAGGGCACGGTCGTCGCCTTCCGGACCACTTCGGAGAAAAGCGGCGGCGGCACTCTCCCGAGGACCAACCCGCTCAGGGAGCACGGTCCGATCCGCTTCACGCTCGCAGCGCTCTGCGGCATCGCGCTGGTGGCGCTGTTCCACCGCACGATCGCGAGCCAGGTCGCCGCGTGGGACATCGACGAATACAGCCACTGCTACCTGATTCCGCCGCTCGCGATCGCCTGGGGCATCGGCCGGATGAAGTTCGACCGCCCGCTGCTCGCCCCCGCGCCGCTGGCGGGCTCGGCGATCATCGTCTTCGCGATCCTGCTCAAGTGGCTCGGCGACATCATCGTCAACAATTGGATCTCGACCACCGCGTTCCTCATCGCGCTCGGCGGCTATATCGTCTTTACCGGCGGCTGGCGGGTGCTACGCACCCTCGCCGCGCCCTACGTCTTCCTCTACTTCACCGTGCCCCTGCCGGTGACGCTGTTCGCCCAGCTCACCGCCGAACTCCAGTTGCTCTCCTCGAAGATCGGCACCTGGGGCCTGCACGTGCTCGGCATCGCGGCGTTCCAGGACGGCAACATCATCGACCTCGGCACGATCAAGCTCGAGGCGGCGGAGGCGTGCAGCGGCCTGCGCTATCTCTTCCCGCTGATGAGCTTCGGCTACATGATGGCGTTTCTCGTCCACACCGGCATCCGCGACCGCATCCTGATCTTCGCCGCGACGATCCCGATCACCATCGTGATGAACGCC
>QKGW01000578.1 GCA_003250275.1 Alphaproteobacteria bacterium | reverse complement strand
CACCGTGTTCGAGGCGATGCCGACGCCGGGGCGCAAGTTCCTACGCGCCGGGGTCGGCGGCCTCAACCTCACCCGCGACGCCGATCTCGACGCCTTCCTCGGGGTCTATTCCGCGCCCGCGCGCCTGCGCCCGTTTCTTGAAGCGTTCGGACCGGCCGAAACCCGCGCCTGGGCCGACGGCCTCGGTGCGGACACCTTCGTCGGCTCCTCGGGCAAGGTGTTCCCGCGCGCGATGAAGGCGGCGCCGCTGCTGCGCGCCTGGCTCGCCCGCCTCGCCGAGCGCGGCGCGGCGCTCCGCACCCAGCGCCGCTGGAGCGGCTGGGAGGGCGGCGCCCTCGCCTTCGACGGGCCGGAAGGCCGCGAAACCTTCGAGGCCGACGCCGCGGTGCTCGCCCTCGGCGGGCCGAGCTGGCCGCGCCTCGGCGGCACCGGCGCGTGGGCCGGAACTCTCGCCGCCCGGGGCGTCGCGCTCGCGCCCTGGCAGCCCGCCAACTGCGGCTTCGAGGTCGCATGGAGTTCGCACTTCCGCGAGCGTTTCGCCGGCGCGCAAATCCCCACCGCGACCTTCCGCTTCGGCGCGCGCGCCTTACGCGGCGGCGCGACGATCACCGCGCACGGCGTCGAGGGCGGCGCGATCTACGCCCTCGCCGCCGATTTGCGCGACGCGCTCGCCGCCGATGGCGCGATCACCCTCACCCTCGACCTCGCGCCCGACCGCGCCGAGGCCGACCTCGCCGCCGCCCTCTCCCGCCCGCGCGGCGGCCGCAGCCTCGCCACCCACCTCCGCCGCGCAGGCGTCGAGGGCGTGCGCGCCGCCCTGCCGCGCGAGGTCGTGCCCGGGTTCGCCGACCTCCCCGCCGCCGCGCAGGCGCGCGCGATCAAGGCCCTGCCGCTGCCGCTCCTGCACCCCCGCCCGCTCGACGAGGCGATCAGCGCAGCGGGCGGCGTGGTCTGGGAGGCCCTTGACGAAAATCTGATGCTGCACAAGTGTCCGGGTGTCTTCCTCGCCGGGGAGATGCTCGACTGGGAGGCCCCGACCGGCGGCTACCTGATCACCGCGTGCCTCGCCCTCGGCCGCGCGGCGGGACGCGCCGCGGCGGCCTTCAAGAGCTAGCCCCCGGCTGGACGGCCCTACGCGCATCGCATAGTCTCGTATGGGTAAATTCCGCCCAAATCCGCCCGCCAACGGAGGCAGTTCATGCATGAGAGCCGTGCCGCAACGGTGATCTCGACCACGCCGTTCGATGACCAGAAGCCCGGCACTTCGGGGCTGCGCAAGTCGGTTCCGGCGTTCCGCAAGCCGCACTACGTCGAAAACTTCGTGCAGTCGGTGTTCGACTCGCTTTCCGACCACGCGGGCAAGACCCTGGTGGTCGGCGGCGACGGCCGTTTCTTCAATGCCGAGGCGATCCAGATCATCCTGCGCATGGCCTGCGCCAACGGCATCGCGCGCGTCCTCGTCGGGCGGGGCGGCCTGCTCTCCACCCCGGCGGTGTCGAACCTGATCCGCAAGCACAGGGCCTACGGCGGCTTCGTCCTCTCGGCGAGCCACAATCCCGGCGGGCCGGACGGCGACTTCGGCATCAAGTACAACATCTCGAATGGCGGTCCCGCGCCCGAAAGCCTGACCGAGGCGATCTACGCCAACAGCCGCCGCATCGCGCGCTACCTCACCGTCGAGACCCCCGACGTCGACCTCGGCAAACTCGGACCGCAGAGCCTCGAAGGCATGACGATCGAGGTGATCGACCCAGTCACCGACTACGCCGCGCTGATGGAGCAGCTCTTCGACTTCGGCGCGATCGGCGCGCTGCTGCGCAGCCCCGGCTTCCGGATGCGCTTCGACGCAATGCACGCGATCACCGGCCCCTACGCCAAGGCGATCCTTGAGGACCGCCTCGGCGCGCCCGCGGGCACGGTGGTCAACGCGGTGCCGCTGCCCGATTTCGGCGGCCACCACCCCGACCCCAACCTCGTCCACGCCGCCGAACTCGTCGCCGCGACCCAGGGGCCCGACGGCCTCGACTTCGGCGCCGCCTCGGACGGCGACGGCGACCGCAACATGATCCTCGGGCGCGACTGCTTCGTCACCCCGTCGGACAGCCTCGCGATCATCGCCGCTCATGCCGACCTCGTGCCCGGATATGCCGGACGGCTCGCGGGCGTCGCGCGCTCGATGCCGACCAGCCGCGCCGCCGACCGCGTCGCCGAGGCGCTCGGCGTCGCCGCGTTCGAGACCCCGACCGGCTGGAAGTTCTTCGGCAACCTTCTCGATGCCGGAAAGGTGACGTTCTGCGGCGAGGAGAGCTTCGGCACCGGCTCCGACCACGTGCGCGAGAAGGACGGTCTGTGGGCGGTGCTCTACTGGCTCAACGTCCTCGCCAAGACCGGCAAGCCGGTGCGCGACCTGCTCGCCGAGCACTGGCGCACCTACGGCCGCGACTACTACTCGCGCCACGACTACGAAGGCCTCGACAAGGCCGCCGCCGAAACCCTGATGGCGGACCTGCGCGCCGCCGATCTTGAGGGCAAGAGCCTCGCGGGCCGCACCGTGATCCTGCACGACGACTTCGCCTACACCGACCCGGTAAACGGCGAGCACACCGCCGGGCAGGGCGTGCGGATCGGCTTCGACGACGGCGCGCGCGTGGTCTTCCGCCTCTCCGGCACCGGCACCAGCGGCGCGACGCTGCGCATCTACCTCGAACACTACGAGCCCGATCCGGCGCGCCAGCACGCCGAAACCCAGGCGGTTCTCGCCGACCTGATCGCGGTGGCGAAGGCGGTTTCGGGGGTCGAGGCGCGCACCGGCCGCACCGCGCCGGACGTCGTGACCTGAGGCGAAGCCGAGGAACGACTGGATTTTTTCGTGCTCCCGACTGATGATTATCGGCGGGAGCGCGTTATCTGGTTCCCGTGGGGGTGCGTCTGGACCCGCGCATCGTGGTTTTTCCGAGAGACAAGAGGATCAGCCCGCCATGACCGAGACCACCGAAAACAAAATCCGCGCCCGCGCCTATGCCCTGTGGCAGGCGCACGGCTGCGCCGACGGCAACGACTGGGATTTCTGGCTCCAGGCCGAGCGTGAAATCCTCGGCGAAGAAGTGCCCGCGCCCAAGCCCAAGGCTCCCGCCAAGCCGCGCGTCGCCAAGCCGAAGGCCGCCGCCGCCGACAAGCCGAAGGCCCCGGCAAAGCCCAAGGCGCCCGCCAAGCCGCGCGCGACCAAGCCGAAGGCCTGAGCGCCGCCCGCCCCGGCGGCCGGAACGGCTTGCCGCTCCGGCCCGCGCCCCGTGTTTCAAAGGTGTACCCAATGAGCCTCGCCGCCACTCCGGCACCCAACGCAGGCGACGTCGCGGGGTTCACCCGCATCGCCGCCGCCACGCATTCCGACCCGTTCGGATTCCTCGGGCCGCACCGCGAGGCGCGCGGCCTGGTGATCCGCGCGTTCGTTCCCGGAGCCGACGGCGTCCGGGTGATCGGCGCGTCGGGCGAGGAGATCGCGCAGATGGTCGCGGTGGGCGTGCCCGGCGGCTTCGTCGCCTGCCTGCCGAAAGCCACCCCGGAGCCGTTCGGCTACCGCATCCGCGCCACCCGCGGCAGCGAGTCCTGGGAGTTCGAGGACCCCTACCGCTTCCCCGCGCTGCTCGGCGAACTCGACCGCCACCTGATGGCTGAGGGCCGCCACCGCCGCATCTTCGAGAAGCTCGGCGCGCACCTCGTCACCCACGAGGGCGTCGACGGCACCGCCTTCGCGGTGTGGGCGCCCAACGCCAAGCGCGTCTCGGTGGTCGGCGACTTCAACGCCTGGGACGGCCGCCGCCATCCGATGCGCCTGCACCCCGGCTGCGGCGTGTGGGAGGTGTTCGTCCCCGGCCTCGGCGAGGGGACGATCTACAAGTTCGAGCTCGTCGGCCCCGACGGCGGCGTGCTGCCGCTCAAGTCCGACCCCTACGCGTTCGCCTGCGAGCGCCCGCCCGCCACCGCCAGCCGGGTGGTGCGGCGCGGCGCCTACGCCTGGAACGACGCGGCGTGGATGGAGGGGCGCACGGCGAAGAACCGCGTCGACGCGCCGATGGCGGTGTACGAGGCGCACCTCGGCTCGTGGAAGCGCAAGCCCGAGGACGGCAACCGCTACCTCAGCTACCGCGAGCTCGCCGACGATCTGGTGCCTTACGTGCGCGACATGGGCTTCACCCATATCGAGCTGCTGCCGATCAACGAGTACCCGTTCGACGGCTCGTGGGGCTATCAGCCGATCGGGCTGTTCGCGCCGACCAGCCGCTTCGGCACCCCCGACGACTTCCGCCATTTCGTCGACGCCTGCCACGCCGCCGGTCTCGGCGTGATCCTCGACTGGGTGCCCGGCCACTTCCCCGAGGACGCGCACGGCCTCGGCTGGTTCGACGGCACTCACCTTTAC
>QKGW01000445.1 GCA_003250275.1 Alphaproteobacteria bacterium | reverse complement strand
CAGCTCGTCGTCGAAATCGGCGAGGTTTTCGAGCAGTTCCTGGCGGCGGCCCTGCTCGTCGTCGGCGACGGCGGCGGGGATCGAGATCAGCGACGAGGGCTTGCCTTCCTCGTAGTGGTAGGCGCGCTCGTGGATCAGATCGACGAACCCGGTGATCGCCTCGCCCTCGATGATCGGCATCTGCCGCAGCATCAGCGGGCGTTCGGAGACCGCCTGCAGGGATTCGAGGATCTCGGCGTGACCGGCCTTCGCGTGCTCGATCCGGTTGATGAAAATCAGGTGGGGAATATCGTTGTCGTCGAGGAACTTAAGGTATGGCGACACCATCACCGCGCGGGTCGGGTCGGGATCGCACACCACCACCGCGATGTCGCAGACCATCAGGGCGTGGCGGGTGTCCTGCAGGAACTCCACGGAGCCGGGGCAATCGAGAAAGGTCCAGGAATCGTCGAGATAGGTCGTGCTCGCCGCCACCGCCTCGACGCTCATCTCGCGGCTCTTGGCTTCCGCCGGCCAATCGCCGACGCGGGAGCGATCCGCGGCGCTGCCCTTGCGGGTGAGCCCGCCGGAAACGCTGAGCAAGGCTTCCATCAGGCTGGTCTTGCCGCTGGTGTAGGGTCCGACGATGGCGGCGACTCGGGTCGCGCGGCCGTCCACGTTGTCAGGCATTATGGTTCCTCCCGCGTTTGCGGCCGAGAAAAGCCTGAAGTGCAGCCGGAGGCCAGTTTCGCGCCCCCGTCCCCCACCTCGGGTCGAGATCACCCCAGACCTCGCCCCGGCCTCTCGGCCAGTGGTCCCCGACGGGATGGCGCACCCCGTGCGGGGTTTTTGCTTGCCTGAAATCATGGTCACAGGAGCGCAACGCCGATGCAACAAAAATCCCCGCCCGAACGAGCGGGCCGGCGCGCAAACGAAAACCCCCGGGCGCAATGCCCGGGGGTTTCCAAATCCAGAGGTGCGGCGCGGGATCAGCGCAGCGAGTTGCAGAACTTCTGGATGCGGGTGCAGGCCTCGACGAGGTTTTCCATCGAGGTCGCGTAGGAGATCCGGAAGTACGGCGACAGGCCGAAGGCGGTGCCCTGCACCACCGCGATGCCGGTCTTTTCCAGCAACTGGGCGACGAAGATGTTGTCGTCGGTGATCTTCACGCCGTCCTCGGTCGACTTGCCGATGCAGCCCGCGCACGACGGATAGACGTAGAACGCGCCTTCCGGGGTGCGGCAGGAGAGGCCGGTCGCCTGGTTGAGCATCGAAACCACGGTGTCGCGGCGCGCCTTGAACGCCTCGTTGCGCTCCTTGAGGAACTCGTGGCTGCCGTTGAGGGCTTCCACCGCCGCCCACTGCGCGATCGAGGTGGTGTGGGTCGAGCTCTGCGACTGGATCTTGTTCATCGCCTTGATCACGTCCTTCGGGCCCGCCGCGTAGCCGACGCGCCAGCCGGTCATCGCGTAGGCCTTGGAGAGGCCGTTGAGCGTGAGGGTGCGGTCGTAGAGCTCCGGCACCACCTCGGCGATGGTGGCGAACTTGAAGCCGTCGTAGACGATGAATTCGTACATGTCGTCGGTCATCACCCAGACGTTCGGGTGCTTGAGCAGCATCTGGCCGATCGCCTTGAGGTCGTCGGCGGAGTAGGCCCCGCCCGACGGATTCGACGGCGAATTCAGGATCAGCCACTTGGTCTTCGGGGTGATCGCCTTCTCGACGTCCTCGGCGGTGACCTTGAAGCCGGTCTCTTCCTTACCCATAACGAACACCGGCTTGCCGCCCGCGAGCAGGACGATATCCGGGTAGCTCACCCAGTAGGGCGCGGGGATGATCACTTCGTCGCCGGGATCGACGGTGGCCATGATCGCGTTGTAGATGCTCTGCTTGCCGCCGCAGGCCACCTGGATCTGATCCGGGGCGTAGGTCAGGTTGTTGTCGCGCTTGAGCTTGGCGCAAATCGCCTGGCGGAGCGGCAGGATGCCTTCCACCGCGGTGTACTTGGTGTAGCCCTTGTCGAGGGCGACCTTTGCGGCCACCTTCACGTGCTCCGGGGTATCGAAGTCCGGCTCGCCAGCCGAAAGACCGATGACGTCGGCGCCGGCGGCCTTCATTTCGGCGGCCTTCGAGGAGACGGCAAGCGTGGGCGAGGGCTTGATCGCGGACAAACGCTCGGCGATGATCGACATGATTCCTGACCTTTTTTCGATCGTTTTGGGCGGGGTGAAACTCACCGGACGATAAAGGCGGAAAAAACCCCGCGCAAGCGATTCAGCCGCGGATTCCGCCGATTTTGACGGGAAACCCTCCCGTCGCCGACGAGGACTCGATGGACACCATTCTACCTCTCTACCAGCGCCCGCCCGCCGGCCCGCGCGCCGAGTTCCGCCTCGCCTCCGATTTCGCCCCCGCGGGCGACCAGCCGGGAGCGATCGCGGCGCTGACCGAAGGCCTGGAAAACGGCCTCTCCGACCAGGTGCTGCTGGGCGTCACCGGCTCCGGCAAGACCTTCACCATGGCCCACACCATCGCCAACCTCGGCCGTCCGACGCTGGTCATCGCGCCCAACAAGATCCTTGCGGCGCAGCTCTATCAGGAGATGAAAAGTTTCTTCCCCGACAACGCGGTGGAGTACTTCGTCTCGTACTACGACTACTACCAGCCCGAAGCCTACGTGCCGCGCACCGACACCTACATCGAGAAGGATTCGCAGATCAACGAGCAGATCGACCGGATGCGCCACGCCGCCACCCGTGCGATCCTCGAACGCCGCGACGTGATCATCGTCTCCTCGGTCTCGTGCCTCTACGGCCTCGGCTCGGCGGAGAGCTACGCGCGGATGGTCTACGACCTCGCCGAGGGGCAGACCGTCGACCCGCGCGACGCGATGCGCGAACTCGTCACCCTGCAATACAAGCGCAACGACGCGGCGTTCCAGCGCGGCGCCTTCCGCGTGCGCGGCGACGTGCTCGAAATCTTCCCCGCCCACTACGAGGACCGCGCCTGGCGGGTGTCGTTCTTCGGCGACGAGATCGAAGAAATCTCGGAGTTCGACCCGCTCACCGGGCACAAGACCGCGAACCTCGAAAACATCCGCATCTACCCGAACTCGCACTACGTCACGCCGCGCCCGGCGCTCTCGCAGGCGACGATCAAGATCAAGGCGGAGCTGAAGGCGCGCATCGACTACTACCTCGGCCAGGGCCGCCACCTCGAAGCCGAGCGGATCGGCCAGCGCACCACCTTCGACCTCGAAATGCTCGAGGCCACCGGCCACTGCAAGGGCATCGAGAACTACTCGCGCTACCTCACCGGGCGCAATCCCGGCGAGCCGCCGCCGACCCTGTTCGAATACCTGCCCGAGGACGCGCTTTTGTTCGTCGACGAAAGCCACGTCACCGTGCCGCAGATCGGCGGCATGTACAAAGGCGACTTCAACCGCAAGAGCACGCTCTCCGAATACGGCTTCCGCCTGCCCTCGTGCGTCGACAACCGCCCGCTCAAGTTCGAGGAATGGGACACCATGCGGCCGCAGACGATCTACGTCTCCGCCACCCCCGGCCCGTGGGAGATGCAGCAGACCGGCGACGAGTTCGTCGAACAGGTGATCCGCCCCACCGGCCTGCTCGACCCGGTGTGCGTGGTGCGCCCGGTCGAGACCCAGGTCGACGACCTGATGGCCGAGTGCAAGGCCGCCGAGGCGAAGGGCCAGCGCGTCCTCGTCACCACGCTGACCAAGCGCATGGCCGAGGACCTCACCGAATACCTCGACGAGAACGGCGTGAAGGTGCGCTACCTGCATTCGGACATCGAAACCCTCGAACGCATCGAGATCATCCGCGACCTGCGTCTCGGCGTGTTCAGCGTCCTCGTCGGCATCAACCTCCTGCGCGAGGGCCTCGACATCCCCGAGTGCGCGCTCGTCGCGATCCTCGACGCCGACAAGGAAGGCTTCCTCCGCTCCACCCGCTCGCTGATCCAGACGATCGGGCGCGCCGCCCGCAACGTCGACGGACGGGTGATCCTCTACGCCGACAAGATGACCGATTCGCTCGACTTCGCGCTCAAGGAAACCCAGCGCCGCCGCGAGAAGCAGCAAGCGTTCAACGCCGCCAACGGCATCACCCCGGAGAGCGTGAAGAAGCGCATCGCCGAGGTGATCGAGAGCCCGTACGAGGCCGACTACGTCACCGTCGGCACCGGCGACGTCACCGAACTCGTCGGCAAGGACCTCAAGACCCACATCGCCGATCTCGAAAAGCGGATGCTCGCCGCCGCCGCCGACCTCGAATTCGAGGAGGCCGCGCGCCTGCGCGACGAGATCAAGCGCCTCGAAACCGCCGACCTCGGCCTCGCCACCGAACCCGTCCGCCGCCACACCGACGCCGGCAAGGCGCGCTCGAAACCCAACAAGGCGCAGCAACGGCGGCAACGGCGGGG
>QKGW01000023.1 GCA_003250275.1 Alphaproteobacteria bacterium | reverse complement strand
GTCGAGCCACAAGGCATTGAGAATGCCGAAGAAGCAGGCCACGGTGACGCCGAGAACCCAGGAGAAATACCACATGGCGTGTCCTTTCCTTCAATAGCCGTGGCCGGCGTCGTCGGGCGAAAGCTTGCCGCGCAGCACGTGGAAGATCCAGCTGGTGTACGCCAGGATGATCGGAACGAAGATCGCCGCGCACGCCGCCATCACGAACAGGGTGCGGTGGCTCGACGAGGAGTCCCACACGGTGAGGCTCGCCGCCGGATTGATCGACGACGGGATGATGAACGGGAACAGGCTGACGCCCGCGGTGACGATCACCCCGGCGACGCCGCAACCGCTCGAAATGAACGCGAGCCCCTCGCGCCGCTTGGCGGTGAGGAACGCAGCGCCGAGCAGACCGGCGATGCCGAGGATCGGCGCGAGTGCCGCGGCGGGGATGCGGGTGTAGACGCTGGTCCAAAGCCCCGGCGCGGTGGTCACGGTCTTCATCAGCGGGTTCGACGGCCCCGACATGTCGACCGGCGAGGTGATCGCGTAGCCCGGAATGCCCGAGGCGATCCACAGACCGGCGAGGACGAACACCGCCACCGAAACCGGGGCGAGGACGATCACCGCCTTGCGGGTGCGCGCGGCGATCGCGCCGTCGGTCTTGAGGATCAGATAGGTGCCGCCGTGCGCGGCGAGCATGGTGAGGCTCACCACCCCGGCGAGCAGGGCGAACGGGTTGAGGAGTTCGAACAGGCCCGAGCCCTCGTAGAAGATCCGCTGGTCGGCGTCGATGGTGAACGGCGCGCCGACGAACAGGTTTCCGACCGCGACTCCGAACACCAGCGCCGGAACCGCGCCGCCGATGAAGAGGGCGAGGTCCCAGTTGCCGCGCCAGCGCGGCGACGGGAGCTTGTTGCGGAAATCGAAGCCGACCGGGCGGAGGATCAGCGACGCGAGCACCAGGAACATCGCGATGTAGAAGCCCGAGAAGGCGGTGGCGTAGATCGGCGGCCACGCGGCGAAGATCGCGCCCGCGCCGAGGATCAGCCACACCTGGTTGCCTTCCCACACGGTGCCGATGCTCTCGATGGTGACGCGGCGCTCGGCGTCGGTCTTGGCGACGAACGGCAGCAGCGTCGCGACGCCCAAATCGAAGCCGTCCATGATCGCGAAGCCGATCAGAAGCACGCCGAGCAGCGCCCACCACAGGACCCTGAGGACCGAGTAATCGATGATGTCGTACAGCATGGCTCAGACTCCCTTGGGCGCGGGCACGAGGTCGGTTTCCTCGTCGATGCCGAGGGTGCGCACCGGCCCGTTGAGAATGGTGCGGCGCATCAGGAACACGTCGACCACCAGGAGGGTGGTGTAGAAGGCGATGAAGCCGAACAGCGTGAACCCGACCTTGACCACCGAGAGCGACGAGGCGGCGAGGAAGGTCGGCAGCACGTCGGCGATCGCCCACGGCTGACGCCCGTACTCGGCGACGATCCAGCCGAGCTCGGCGGCGACCCACGGCAGCGGCAGGCTCCAGAAGAACAGCTTGAGGATGCGCGGGTGGTCGAAGTCGAGCTTGGTCGAGAGGTAGAACGCCCCGGCGAACGCGGCGATGAAGTAGAAGCCGAGCCCGACCATGAAGCGGAAGGTCCAGAACAGCACCGGCACGTCCGGCACGGTGCTGAGCGCCGCCTTCTTCACCGTGGCGGCGTCGGCGGTCTCGGGGGCGTCGGTGTAGCGGCGCAGCAGCAGCGCCTGGCCGAGATCGTCCTTGCTCGCGTCGAAGGTGGCGCGCGCCTCGGCGTCGTTGGGGTTGGCGCGCAGGCGCTTGAGCGCGACGAGCGCCGACTTGCCGTTCTCGATGCGCTGCTCGGTGTGGGAGACGAGGTCCTTGATGCCGGGCAGTTCGGTGTCGATCGAGCGGGTCGAGATTAGGCCGAGCACCCACGGCACCTTCACCGCGCCGTGGGTTTCCTGCGCCTCGACGTCGGGGAAGCCGACGATGGTGAACGGCGCGGGCGCGGGTTCGGTTTCCCACATCCCCTCGATCGCGGCGAGCTTCATCTTCTGGTGTTCGGTGATCGAGTAGCCGCTCTCGTCGCCGAGCACCACCACGGAAAGCGCGGAGGCGAGGCCGAACGCCGAGGCGACGATGAACGACCGCTTGGCGAAGCCGACGTGGCGGCCGCGCAGCAGGTAGAAGGAGCTGATCGCGAGCACGAACATCGCGCCGGTGACGTAACCGGCGGACACGGTGTGGACGAACTTCGCCTGCGCCACCGGGTTGAACATGATGTCGAAGAACGACGTCAACTCCATGCGCATGGTCTGGTAGTTGAACTCCGCGCCGACCGGATACTGCATCCAGCCGTTGGCGATGAGGATCCACAGCGCCGAGAGGTTCGAGCCGATCGCCACCAGCCACGCGGTGAGGAGATGCGCGCGGGCGGAGAGCTTATCCCAGCCGAACAGGAACAGGCCGACGAAGGAGCTTTCGAGGAAGAACGCCATCAGCCCTTCGATCGCGAGCGGTGCGCCGAAGATGTCGCCGACGTAGTGGGAGTAGTACGACCAGTTGGTTCCGAACTGGAACTCCATGGTGATGCCGGTCGCGACGCCCATGGCGAAATTGATGCCGAAGAGCTTGCCCCAGAATTTGGTCATGTCCTTCCACACCTCGCGGCCGGTCATCACGTAGACCGATTCCATGATCGCGAGCAGGAGGGAGAGGCCGAGGGTGAGGGGGACGAAAAGGAAGTGATAAAGCGCGGTCATCGCGAACTGAAGGCGCGAGAGGTCCACGACGGAATGGTCGATCATCGAACGTCTCCTTCGCCGCCGCGTTGCACGGCGGTCAGCTGCGTCGCCATATCGTCGGCGACGACTTCATGCGTCATCGGGGCGAACCACAACATGCGGGCCGTCAGGATGATTGCGATTTTCAGCAGCAGGATCGGGGCGAGGGCGCGCGCGAGGCGGGTCCGGGGTCGAACCAGATTGCTTAAGGCGTATCCGAGAATGGAGAACACGCGCGACATTGTTTAGCGTCCACGTCTATATCCCACATAGGGAATAGGACATTTCGCTCGCGGGGGCAATTCGGAATTCGGCGGAATTTCCTCATTTTCCCGGCATGGTAACGGGAAAAATTGAAATCAGCACAGATCGCGACGCGCCGATTTCCGACTAACCCACAAGGAAATCAGGGCTTTCTCCCGCAACAGATATGGGGAGGGCGGCGGCGATGAAAAGGTCAGGGAACCGTGACGCCGAGATCCCAGGCGCGGATAAACTCGCGGTAGTGGCGGGGATCGGCGGAAATCGCGCCGCGGCGGCCGACCACCGCGCAGGCGAAGGCCTGAGCGCGGTCGAGCGTGGTTTCGAGATCCCAGCCGTTGAGCAGGCCCGTGATCACCGTCGCGGAGAAGGCGTCGCCCGCGCCGACCGGGTCGACCACCGTGCCCGGACGCGGCGGCGCCGGGCGGGTGACCCGGCCCGAAGGCTCGACCGCGAACGCGCCCTCGGCCCCCTGGGTGACGATCACCAGGCCGAGGCCGAAGGAGTCGATCCAGCGGTGCGCGCGGCTGACCGCGTCGCCTTCGCCCTCGGCGAGGGCGTCGAGTTCGTCGATGTTGAGCTTGACCCAGCGCGCGTGCGCGATCAGGTCGAGCGTCTGCTCGCGCGTCCACCACGGCGCGCGCAGGTTGACGTCGAGGAACACCGGCGCGCCGCAGAACTGGCGCAGGGTTTCGAGCGCCTGGCGGCAGGTGTTTTCGCGCAACGCGAGCGTGCCGTGATAGAGCAGGGCGGCGCCGGTGATCGGCGGCAGCGCGGCGGCGGAGATCGCGTCGAAGGCGGCGTCGGTGCGGATGGTGTAGCTCGGCTCGCCGCCGCTCATCGCGACGTCGACGCGGCCGGTGGCGCGCGCGGTGTCGATCTGCACCCCGGTGTCGTCCATGCCCCAGGCGCGCATCGCGGCGGCGACGCGCGCGCCCTGATCGTCGGCGCCGATGCGGGTGATCATCAGCGGGTCCGCGCCGAACGCCTGGAGATGCCAGCCGACGTTGAATGGCGCGCCGCCGAGAACGGTCTCGCCGCCCGGAAAATGGTCGAACAGCACTTCGCCGAAGATCAGGGGTGGGGTGCGCATCGGTCTCTCCGTGGCGGGCATGTCTCTCTATTTGGGATATAGGGAGGGTGCGGCCCTCAGGCGAGCCATTCCTCCACCTCGGGGTAGAAATGCGCCAGGCCCTCCAGAACCCCCGCGGCGTAGCAGCCGTTCATCCCGCGCCAGCCGCCGCGCGCGAGGTAGAGGCCGCCGGTCTTGCCGTTGGCGGTGGCGAGGCGGGTCGCCTCGGCGCGCACCGCCTCGGTGGCGTTGGCGACGAGGATCGCGCGCAAGGGCCCGGCGAGCACCGGCAGGTCGTTGCCGGAATCCCCGGCGAAGGCGGTGCGTTCGGCGGGAAAGCCCA
>QKGW01000395.1 GCA_003250275.1 Alphaproteobacteria bacterium | reverse complement strand
GTCGATGGCGGAACCGCGCGCGGCGATCACCACCGGTTCGAGGCGGCCCTTGGCGTCGCGCCGGAGTTCGGCGACCGCGCCGCCGTGGCAGCCGCACAGGCGCATCAGGCGGTCGAGGCAGTCGCCGATCGCGGCACCGGTTTCGCCGCCCGCCATCGCGCTGCGCTGGGTGTCGATGAGAAGGCGCAGCATCGTGTCGCGCCGCGCCACGCTTTCGCGCAGGTGGCGTTCGTGGGTGACGTCGGCGACGGTGAGACGACTGCCCTCGGCGCAGGGCGAAATGGCGAATTGGAGCACCCGGCGGTCGCCGGCGTGGAGATCCTCGGCGCGCTCGGCGAGGGCGCGCAGCAGCATCGGCGTGGCGGCGGCGTCGGGCTCGGCGGGGCCGCCGATCAATGCCGCGACGACGGCGGCGAGCGGAGCGCCGGTTTCGGGAGCCGTCGCGCCGGGCGGAAGCAGTGCGGCGAGGCCGGGCGAGAGCCGGACGAGGCGCGCCGTTGCGTCGAACACCGCGACCGCGTCCTCGCCGCGGCGCGCAGGGGCGTCGGGCGCGGAATGGTCGGCGGGGGAACGGGCCATGGACACCTCCGATGTCGGCAATGCGTAATGGGGATTGCATACATCGGTCCGGTTTAGCAAGTCTTTAACCAGACCAGGACCAATGAAACGTACTGGTCCTTCAGGGGAGAATCCCGATCGCGAGGTGTTCCGCCTCCGACTTCGCAAGCTTTTTCAGACCTGCGATCAACGGGCTCAGGTGGTCGTCGCCGCGCTGGCGGCTCTCGGGGCGGATGCGCACGATCGCGGCGCTGACGGTGAGCAGGGGGAAGGCGCGCTCGACGCCGTAGCGGTCGGCGACGACGATCACGCCGCATTCGCGTGCCGCGTCGTCGTAGAACGCCGCGACCTCCTCGCGGAAGATGTCGAGGGTGCGGGCGACGATGCAGCGCAGTGCCTCGAAGTCGCCGACCGCCTTGCGGCCGGAAACGAAGTCGTCGCCGCCGATGTGGGCGATGAAATCCTCGCCGTTGCCGAACTGGCGGCGCAGCACGTCGGCGAACAGCTGGATCGCGCGGTCGCCCTGGCGGAAGCCGTAGTGGTCGTTGAACGGCTTGAAGTTGTCGAAGTCGTAATAGACCATCGCGTGCTCCTCCGAGGCGTCGGCGAGGCACTCGGAAAGGAACTCGTGGATCACGGTGTTGCCGGGCAGGCGCGAGAGCGGGTTCTGGTCGCGCGCGAGGGTCAGGTTCTTGTCGTTGATCACGCGCAGGAGCGCGGTGGCGGAGAGGAAGCCCGCGTACTTCGATTCGCCGTCGACGAGGATCAGTCCTTCGGCGTGGTCGGCACCGGTGAAGATTTCGAGGATGCGCTCGGCGGCGAGGTTGATCGCCGCGACCGGGCAGGGCGAGACGAACTGGTCGAGCGAGCGGCCGTAGGCGCGGTTGGTCATCAGGTCGCGGCCGAATTGGGAGTAGGTGTACTCCTTGAGGTCGCCCTCGCGGATGATGCCGCGAGGCTCGCCGGTGGCGTCGACGACGGGAAAGAAGGTGCGGGTCTTTTCCGCGCGGAAGCGTTCGAACACCTCGAGCATCCGGGTCTCGAGCGGCAGCGGTTCGATCGCCTCCATGCGTTCGAGGAGGATGCGCTCGTCGCTGCGGCTCTGGCGGCGGTCGCGGCGCGAAAGCTCGCGCACCGCGGGGAATTCGCGCGCCACCTCGGCGATGCGGTCGAGCGGCGGGCAGACCACGAAGCCCTGGATCAGGTCGCAGCCGACCTCCTTGCAGACGAAATATTCGGCCTCGTTCTCCACCCCTTCCGCCACCACCATCACCCCGAGCAGATGCGCGATCGAAACGATGTGGGAGAAGAAGATCTTCTTGCGCGCGTCGTCGCTCGATCCGGCGAGCAGGGTGCGGTCGATCTTGATGAAGTCGGGGTGCGCGCCGTAGAGCGTCTGCAGGCTGCCGAGGCCGGCGCCGAAATCGTCGATGGCGTAGCGCAGTGCCGAGCGGTGGGTGTGCTTCTCGGCGAGGAACGCTTCGAGGAAGTCGCCGATCGGCGCGCGCTCGGAGATGTCGAGGATGACCGTGCCGTCGTCGATGCCGAGCGCACTCAAGGCGTTGCGGGTGTCGGCGAAGCCCGCGCTCAGGTCTTCGGCGAGCACCCGCGCGTCGGCGTTGACGAACAGCTTGCGGTCGCAGCAGAACGGCCACTGGGCGTAGGCGGCGATCGCCTTCTTGCGCAGCGCGGTGTCGACCGCAGCGAGTTCGCCGTCGGCGAAGGCGGCGTCGAACACCGCCTCGGCGGAGTCGAAACCGAATCGCTCGAAGCCGCGCAAAAGCGCCTCGATGCCATAGGTATGGCCCGAGTGGATGTTGACGACCGGCTGAAACGCGTGGCTCAAGCCGGCGACCGCCTCGGCCCAGCGCGGGCTGAGCATCGGCGAGTCGCTCGCTCCCGTCTCCCCTTGCGGAAAGTCCGGGGTTTCGTCCGCGGGTTCGGCGCCGGCCTGTTCCCCGTGTCGCGGCTGGGACATGCTCTTGCGACCGAACAGGGTCACCATGACAATCCCCCCTTCCGCCGGGGCAAGTGCTCCGGCGGAACGATTGATGACGGGGAAACCCAAAAGCGTCAATCGACGAGCGGATATGCAACAAAATCTTCATCGCCCCGCGCGACGAAGATTTCAAGCTTGCGCCGTGAGGTTGTGGATTTCGCGATTTTGTCTTGCCTTTGGTATGCTGTCCTGCCGCTTGACTTGTAGTTGTCTGGACATCTCGGTGGATCGCCGCTGTCCTTCCGGTTTGGTCTTGATTTTGAATCCCCCCTGCGCCAGAACTCCGGCTCGGCCGGAACCCAACATCGACAGGGCGACCATGAGCCAACCGAATATCCGCAAGATCAACGGCCCGGAGGACATCCCCTCGGGCTTCCGCCTCGACGGCGCGCGCCGTCCGTTCATGTACGGCAAGATCCATCGCGTCACCGTGACCGAGGCGCGGGTCGACTACGTCGGCTCGATCACCGTCGATCCGCTGATGCTGCGCGCCGCCGGCATTCTCCCGTACACCCGCGTCGACGTGGTCAACGTCGCCAACGGCAACCGTTTGCAGACCTATGTGATCGAGGGACGCGAGGGTGCGGGCGACTGTTGCCTCAACGGCGCCGCCGCGCATCTCTTCGCCAAGGGCGATCTCGCGATCATCATGGCCTACGAGGACGTGCCCGCGGCGCTGCTGCCGGGGCGCGAGAGCCTCGCGGTGATGGTTGACGCGCGCAACCGGGTTACCGAGATCTGGAGTTACGCAACCCCTTCGCCCGAGACGGTCGGGGAGTCCTGTCGGCATGGCCAGATCTTCGCGCCCTCAGCGTAACCACCGCCGCCCGCCGCCGCCCGCGTGGCCGGTGACGCTCGACGTCGCCGCGCTCGGCGCCGGTGGCGACGGCATCGCGCTCAAGGACGGCACCCGCCATTTCGTTCCCTTCGCGCTGCCCGGCGAGCGGGTGGTGGCGGTGCCGCGCGAGGCGACCGCCGACGGCGTCGCGTGCGCGCTCGTCGCGGTCGAGAGCGCCTCGCCCGAGCGGGTCAAGCCGGACTGCCCGGTGTTCGGCCGTTGCGGCGGCTGCTCGCTCCAGCATTGGGACGCCGCCGCGCGCACCCGCTGGAAGCGCGAACGCGTGATCGTCGCCCTCGGGCACCGTGGCATCGAGGGCGCGCCGGTGTCTCCGGTGGTGACCTGCCCGGCGAACACCCGCCGCCGCGCCACCCTCGCGCTCAAGGGCAAGAAACTCGGCTTCCGCGAAGGCGCCGGCCACGCGGTGGTGGCGATCGACGCCTGCCCGGTGCTGCGCCCGGAACTCTCCCGCCTGATCGCGCCGCTCCGCGCGCTGCTCACCACCTTCACCGACGACGCCGCGGTGGCGATGACCTGGACCGACGCGGGCGCGGACGTCGCGATCCGCTGCGACGCCGAGCTCGGCTGGGAATCGCGCCAGGCGCTTGCCGCGTTCGCCGCGGTGCACGATCTCGCGCGCCTCGCCTGGGATGGCGGCGCGGGCCCCGAGCCGCTCGCGGTGGCGCGCGCGCCGCAGATGGTGATGGGCGGCGTCGCGGTGGGGTTTCCCGCCGCCTCCTTCCTTCAGCCCTCGGCGGAGGGCGAGGCGGCGCTGCGCGGCGCGGTGCTCGCCAGTCTCGGCGAGGCGTTCAAGGTCGCCGACCTGTTCTGCGGCCTCGGCACCTTCGCCCTGCCGATCGCGCGGCAGGCGCAGCGGGTCTACGCGGCGGACGCCGACGGCGCGGCGGTGCGCGCGCTCGCCGGCGCGGTGACCCAGGCGGGGCTCGGCGGCCGCGTCGAGATCGCCGCGCGCGACCTCTTCCGCGATCCGCTGATCGCCGACGAACTCGGCGCGTTCGACGCGGTGGTGTTCGATCCGCCGCGCGCGGGGGCGCAGGCCCAGGC
>QKGW01000458.1 GCA_003250275.1 Alphaproteobacteria bacterium | reverse complement strand
AGCGCGCGGCGGGTGACGTTGAACGCGCCCGCGCGCTTGAAACGCTCGGCGCCGCGGTCGAGGCGGGCCTGGGAGACGTCGCAGGCGGTCAGCCGCCCCTTGTTGTGCATCTCGGCGGCGAGCGCCAGGGCCTTGCCACCTGCGCCGGCGCAGAAGTCCACCACCGTCTCGCCCGGCTTCGCGCCGACGAGCAGCGCGGCGAGCTGCGCGGATTCGTCCTGCACCTCGACCCAGCCCTCGGCGAACGCACCGGTCGCGGCGACGTTGACGCGCGCGACGCAACGCAGGCCGATCGGCGAATACGGCGTCGGCTCGGTTTCGACGCCCTCGATCTTGAGGCGCGCCCGCGCCGCCTCGCGGTCGGCCCGCAGGGTGTTGACGCGCAAGTCGACCTGGGCCTCGGCGCGCGCGACCTTGATCTCGGTTTCGGCATCGTCGCCCCAGACCGCGGCGAAGCGCTCCCACAGCCATTCGGGGGTCTCGGCCCACGCCCATTCGGGGCGGTCGGACGCTTTGAGGCGGCGCATCTGCGCGACCCAGCCTTCCTCGCGCTTGTCGAGCGGCTGCGGCGCGTAGGCCTCGCCGGTGAACAGCGCGAGATCGGCCTCGTTGTCGACCTTGTCGGCGACGCACAGCGCGATCGCGAGGCGGCGGCCGCTCTCGGCGCGCACCGCCGCGTCGGTGACGTTGCGGGCCTCCGCGAGCGCGCAGTCGGAGGCGAGGCGCGCGCGGTTGCGCATCACCCGCCAGAACAGCTCGGTCACCACCCGGCGGTCCTTGCCGCCGATGTAGCGCCGCGCGCGGAAATACTCATGCAAAATCCGGTCGGCGGGACGCCCCTCGATACGCACCGCGTCGAGCGCCTCGATCACCGCCTGCAACCGTCCACCCGGCGTCATTCCCACTCTCCTGAAACAGCAAGGCCAGGGACTTCGCCCCTGGACCCCACCAAGGGTTCCCGACCCTTGGATCCCATCACTTGGTTTCCCGAGAGGCGCGGCGTTCGGCTCCGCCTCTCGGGAAACCAAAAGGGGGTCGAGGGGCCCGAGGCCCCTCGCGGGGATCGGGGCGGAGCCCCGACCTGGTTGGTTCGCAAGAGCGGCATCACACCGACGGCGGCTGGTAGTTCGGAGCTTCGCGGGTGATCGCGACGTCGTGGACGTGGCTCTCGCGGAAGCCCGCGCCGGTGATGCGGCGGAAGCGGCAGTTCTCGTGCATCGCCTCGATCGTGCCGTTGCCGGTGTAGCCCATCGCCGCCTTCAGACCGCCGACGAGCTGGTGGATGATCGGACCGACCGGGCCCTTGTAGGGGACGCGGCCCTCGACGCCTTCCGGCACCAGCTTGAGGTTGTCCTTCACCTCGGCCTGGAAGTAGCGGTCGGCGGAGCCGCGCGCCATCGCGCCGAGAGAGCCCATGCCGCGATAGGACTTGTAGGAACGGCCCTGGAACATGAACACCTCGCCCGGAGCCTCGTCGGTGCCGGCGAGCAGCGAGCCCATCATCACCGTGTTGGCGCCGGCGGCGATCGCCTTGGCCATGTCGCCGGAGTTTTTGAGGCCGCCGTCGGAGATCATCGGCACACCCGCCTCGCGGCAGATCTTCGAGGTTTCCGAAACCGCCGAGAACTGCGGCACGCCGACGCCGGCGACGATACGGGTGGTGCAGATCGAGCCCGGGCCGATGCCGACCTTGACCGCGTCCGCACCCGCCTTGATCAGCGCCGCGGCGCCTTCCGGAGTCGCGACGTTGCCGGCGATCACCTGGGTGAGGTTGGAGGTCTGCTTGATCAGCTGCACCGCGTCGAGCACGCCCGCCGAGTGGCCGTGGGCGGTGTCGACCACCACCACGTCCGCGCCCGCCTCGATCAGCGCGCGGGCACGCTCCATGCCGTCGGACCCGACGCCGGTGGCGGCGGCGACGCGCAGGCGGCCCTGCTCGTCCTTGCACGAATTCGGGAAGGTCTGCGCCTTCTCCATGTCCTTGACCGTGATCAGGCCGATGCAGCGGTACTTGGAATCGACCACCAGGAGCTTCTCGATGCGGTGCTGGTGGAGCAGGCGCTTGGCCTCGGCACGGTCGACGTTGGCGGCGACGGTGATGAGGTTGTCCTTGGTCATCAACGCCGAGACCGGCTGGCTCGGGTCGGTGGCGAAGCGGACGTCGCGGTTGGTGAGGATGCCGACGAGCTTGCCGCTGTTCTCCACCACCGGGATGCCGGAGATGTGATGGTGATCCATCAGCGCGAGCGCCTCGGCCAGAGTCTGCTCGGGGTGGATCGTCACCGGGTTGACCACCATGCCCGATTCGTAGCGCTTCACCCGGCGCACTTCCTCGGCCTGCTCGGCGATCGTCATGTTCTTGTGGATCACGCCCATGCCGCCCGCCTGCGCCATCGCGATCGCCATCGGCGCTTCGGTGACGGTGTCCATGGCTGCGGAAATCAGGGGGATGCCAAGTTCGATGGTGCGGGTCAGCCGGGTCTTGGTGACCGCCTGTGCCGGGAGAACGTGCGACTCCGCAGGCACCAGGAGCACGTCATCAAAGGTGAGGGCCTCGAGAATGTTCACCTTTCGCCTCCTTCGGAATTTTCGATGCCGCAATATACACGTTTGCGCGCCGGAGGGAAGAAGGGCCCCATGCAAAAACCGCGCTACTCCTCTGCGTTGCGGCGGAACCCGGTGGCAATCACGTAGGTTTCCGCCGAGTCCTTGCGGCTCGCCGGCGGCTTGGCGTGGCGCACGGTGGTGAAATCGCGCTTGAGCTGGGCGAGGAGATCGGACTCGGCGCCGCCCTGGAACACCTTGGCGAGGAACGCGCCGCCCGGCGCGAGCACCTCGACCGCGAAGGCGTAGGCGAGTTCGAGGAGCGCGATGATGCGCAGATGGTCGGTGGCGGGATGGCCGGTGGTGTTGGCCGCCATGTCGGAGAGCACCACGTCGACCGGCCCGCCGAGCAGCGCCTTGAGGCGGTCGGGAGCGTCGTCGTCGGTGAAGTCGCAGACGAAGTTGGTCGCGCCCGCGACCGGGTCCATCTCGAGGAGATCGAGGCCGACGACCTGGCCGCCGGTCTTTTCCGGGTTGACCTTCTCGACCGCGATCTGGGTCCAGCCGCCCGGCGCGCAACCGAGATCGACGACGCGCTGGCCGGGTTTCAGCAGGTGGAAGCGGGCGTCGAGTTCCTTGAGCTTGAACGCCGCGCGCGAGCGGTAGCCCTGGCGGCGCGCCTCGATCACGTAGGGATCGTTGAGCTGGCGTTGCAGCCAGCGCGTCGAGGAGGACTTGCGCCCCCGCGCGGTCTTCACCCGCGTGTGCAACATCCGGCCGCCACTGCGGCCGTCTCCCTTGCGGTCACTCAAACCGGAAACTCCCAGGACTTGAACTTAAAGACTGCATTCCTCGCCCGCGGAGGGGCGCGGACGCGAACGCTTGCTGCCGGTGGCCTCGACCGCCGCCATGTCCTCGTTGAGCATGTGCGGCAGCAGGCAGTTCAGCACCCAGCGGCTCAGCTGTTCGCCGACACCGGGGTAGCGGGCGACGAGATTGAAGCGCATCGCCTCGACGTCGAGGGTGAGCGAGGCGTGCACGCGGCGGTGCTGGGCGAGCGACGGCGCGCGGATCGCGGCGAGGAAGGCTTCCTCCTCGGCGAAGTGGAAACGGGTGTAGCTTTCGAGCGCGGCCATCGCCTGCTCGGCAACCTCGTCGCTGCGCCCGTCCGCGAGCGCGTCGGAGAGCAATCCGGCGAGTTCGAGGAGGCGGCGGTGCTGGGTGTCGATCACCCAGTTACCGGTGGCGTAGGTTTCCGACCAGGGGTAGGTATCCAAGGCTCACCTCGCGCTTGCGGGCCATCGGGCGGAACGGATCGCTCATGGCGGGATATACCCTTCCGGCACCGTTGCGGCAACGGGTTTTGTTGCCGCGGCGCGGGCGCGCCAGGCGCGCGCCCAAACCGCGAGGTGGGCGGAGATTTCCGCGATCGCCCAGCCGCGCCCGCCGAGATCGGGGAAAACCTTGAGTTGCGGCGAGTCCCCCTCGGTCTCGCCACAGAGCCAGACGAGACGCCCGCGCGCGGACCAGTCCCGCGCGAGCGCGGCATCGGTGGTGACGAGGAGATCGGAGTCGGCGGGTGGCTCCCCGCCCGGATCCACCGCAACCGCCGCGACTCCCGGCAGCGCCCAGACGGTTTCCCATTGCGGCGGCAGCCCGCCGCCGCAGGCGAGCGCAACGCACGGGCGCGGCGCGGTGGCGGCGTGGCGCGCGTGCAGCAAACGCGCGAGATCGGCGGCCCATGCGGCGTGGCCGGGGCGTGCGGCGACCGCGGCGCGGAGGTCGCTTTCCGCCCCCGCGTCGCCGAGCGCCCAGCGCGCGAGGCCGCGTTCGTGCAGGAGTTCGGGCGCTTCGCGGTGGCGCGCGAGCGCGGCGGTGCAGTCGTCCACCGCCTCGGCGACATGGCCGAGGCCGCGGCGCGCGCGG